>CAJNCL010000005.1:0-114538 GCA_905221255.1 bacterium | reverse complement strand
GCCGTGAAAAGGCGGTGTCTTAACCCCTTGACCAACGGACCTTGAGCTTTTCAACTCTTTCTATTATACCTACTTTTTTACCGTTGTCAAGAACTTTTTTTCATCTTTACCGAAATTCTGAAAAGATAAGGGAAAAGAGCCAGTTAAACTGACTCCCTTTATTTATCCTGCCAATTAGTTGCACGTTCCTCTCCCCACCAGTAAGGGATCAATTCGGCAACCTTAATTGTTTTTCTTGTTTCGTAGTCCATCATGAACTCTGCTTCTTTATTTTCAGCATTCAATTCTAAGAGAAATTCTCTGCAAGCGCCACAGGGCATACCTGATCCTTCGCCGTAAGGAGGTTTATCTCGAAAGGCGAGGATTTTCTTAACTTTAGTTTGTCCTGAAAATTGATACATATTGAAGAGAGCCGCTCGTTCTGCACAGAGATGAAAAACACCACAAGTACCCTCCATACAAAATCCTGTGAAGATCTGACCATCTTCTGCTTCTACCGCAGCAACAACATGGTTAGCATAAACAAAGTCAGAAACTTCATGGGGATTGAATAAGGTTCGTGCTTCTTCATACATTTTTTCCCATGTATCCATCGGAAGTCCTTTTTATTTAGAAATCTCTTTGAGCATGTTCTCGATATGCTGGATAGATTTTTCACGACCTAATAGGTAAATCGTATCTGGTAATTCTGGTCCATGCATTTCACCTGAAACGGCAATACGAATCGGCATGAAGAGGTTTTTCCCTTTGATACCTGTTTCTTTTTGAACTGCTTTGATTTGTGGGAAGATGTTTTCTGTCACAAATTCTTCATCTGTCATTGCTTCTAGTTTCGCTTTGAAGGCTTCTAGAACAACCGGAACGGTTTCTCCTGCCATGACCTCGCGCTCAGCGTCTGTCAACTCTGGGAAATCTGAGAAGAAAAGATCTGTCAGTGGAACAATCTCATCAACTGACTTCATCTGTGGCTTGTAGAGTTCTACCATTTTTTCAGACTTGTCAGTCAAACGCCCTGCTTCTTCTAAGTAAGGTTTAGCCATTTCAAAGATAGTAGCTAGATCGGCTCTCTTGATGTAGTCGTTGCTCATCCAGTCAAGTTTTTTCTGGTCGAAGGCTGCTGGAGACTTGCTGAGGCGGTTTTCATCGAAAAGTTTAATGAGTTCTTCACGAGAGAAGATTTCATCTTCGCCACCTGGGTTCCAACCAAGAAGGGCGATAAAGTTAAAGACGGCTTCTGGCAAATAGCCTTTTTTACGGTAGTCTTCGATAAACTGAAGGGTATTGGTATCACGTTTAGACAATTTTTTACCCGTTTCAGAGTTGATAATCAAAGTCATGTGACCGAACTCTGGAGCTTCCCAACCAAGAGCCTCATAAACCATAAGCTGTTTGGGTGTGTTGGCAATGTGGTCATCTCCACGGATAACATGAGAGATTTGCATATCGTGATCATCAATAACAACGGCAAAGTTGTAAGTCGGGTAGCCATCTTTCTTTTGGATAACCCAGTCACCACCGATGTTGCCACCTTCAAACTCGATATCACCTTTGACCATGTCATGCCATTTGTAGATACCAGACTCATTAACAGCCAAACGGACAGTTGGGATGATACCGGCTGCTTCACGTTCTGCGATGTAAGTTGCTTTTTCTTCTTCGCTCATACCAAGGTATTCATTGATGTAACGTGGTGTTTCGCCAGCTGCTTCTTGGCGTTCGCGCTCAGCCGCCAACTCTTCTTCTGTAACGTAAGATTTGTAGGCTTTTCCTTCGGCTAGCAATTGGTCGATGTATTTTTGATAGAGTTCCAAACGCTCTGATTGGCGATAGTTTTCATGAGTTTCTGGACTTTCATCCCAATCCATGCCCAACCAGCGAAGATTTTCAAGCTGTGAGCGTTCCCCATCCTCAACGTGACGTTTACGGTCAGTATCTTCGATACGAATGATAAAAGTTCCACCATGATGGCGTGCGTAAAGGTAGTTAAACAATGCTGTACGGGCATTTCCGATGTGTAGTAGTCCTGTTGGACTTGGTGCGTAGCGTACGCGGATATCTTTTGACATAGTTTCTCCTATAAAGTCTCTAGGCGTCTGCCTTTTTGCTTTCTATATTATATCACAAGTCTCGCTTGAGTCCAATGTCTAGGAATAAAGAGAGTAAAAAGAGTGGTCAAACCACTCTTTTCTTCTATTATAGACGTGCGTTAAGCTCTTTGCTCAATTCTTCAAATCCTGGTTTTCCAAGAAGGGCAAACATGTTACGTTTGTAGGCTTCAACACCTGGTTGGTCAAATGGGTTGATGGCATTCAAGTAACCTGAAAGGGCAATTGCCAATTCGAAGAAGTAGATAGTGTAACCAAGAGTGAAAGCATCTTGCTCAGGAAGAGTTACGTACATGTTTGGTACGTCACCGTCAGTGTGAGCAAGAAGAACACCGTCAGTCGCTTTTTTGTTTACAAAGTCAACGTCTTTTCCTTGAAGGTAACCAAGTCCGTCAAGGTCTTCTTCCAAAGTAGGAATGATCACGTTCTTACGTGGTTTGTCAACACGGACAACTGTTTCAAACATGATACGAGTTCCTTCTTGGATAAATTGACCAAGTGAGTGCAAGTCAGTTGAGAAGTTTGCTGAAGTTGGGTAGATCCCTTTTTGGTCTTTCCCTTCTGACTCACCAGCCAATTGTTTCCACCATTCTGAGAAGTATTGAAGTGATGGTTCGTAGTTTACCAAGATTTCAGTAGCGTAGCCTTTGCGGTAAAGGATGTTACGAACTGCTGCGTATTGGTATGCTTCGTTTTCAGCAATCTTGTCTGAAGTGTAGTCTTTACGAGCTGCGTTCGCACCTTCCATAAGGGCTTTGATATCTGCACCTGATGCAGCGATTGGAAGCAATCCAACTGCTGTCAATACTGAGAAGCGTCCACCGATGTCATCTGGAACTACAAATGTTTCCCAACCATTTGCATCTGCTTCAACCTTAACAGCACCTTTTTGGCGGTCAGTTGTAGCATAGATACGTTTGTTAGCTTCTTCTTGTCCGTATTTCTTAACCAAGAGTTCTTTGAATACACGGAAAGCGATCGCTGGTTCTGTTGTTGTACCTGATTTAGAAATCACGTTTACTGAGAAGTCTTTGTCAGCCACGTACTCTACCAAGTCAGCAAGGTAAGTAGATGAGATTGAGTTTCCAGCGTAAAGGATTTGTGGAGCTTTGCGTTCTTCTTTTGTTTGCAAGTTTGCAAAGTGGTGGTTCAAGAAGTCAATGGCTGCTTTGGCACCAAGGTAAGATCCACCGATACCAATCACAACCAAGACATCGCTATCTGACTTGATTTGCTCAGCAGCTTTCAAGATGCGGTCGAATTCTTCACGGTCGTAGTTTTCAGGAAGGTCCAACCAACCCAAAAAGTCGCTACCAGCACCAGTTCCTTTACGAATCAATTCGTCTGCAGCTGTTACTTGTGCTTGCATGTATTCCACTTCATGTGGGGCAACAAATTTGTCTAAAACTTTTGAATAATCAAATTTAATATGTGACATGATAATCCTCCAAAATTTCTTCTTTTCTATCATAACGCTTACCTTCGATTTTTTCAAGCTTTTTTATTGAATTTGCCCAATTTTTATCAGAATTCAAACGTTTGCGTAAATTTGCTAAAATATAAAAAATCTGAAAGGGCGAATAAAAACGGCTAGAGATTCTAACCGTTACAATTCATTTAATAAATACTCAAATAATTCTAAATTGCCATCTTCTTCATTGACCAGGAACTCTGGGTGCCACTGTAAACCGATAATACGATGCTCGTCGACAGACTCAATCGCTTCTACTGTCTGATCTCGAGGGTCCACCGCTGTCACACGGAAATTAGGCGCCAGGTCTTTGATGCTTTGACGATGGACTGAATTTACTTGACTTTCTTTGCCAAACAACTTAGCCACCACGCTTCCTTCTACTGTCTCAATAGAATGAGATGTTCCAAAAGGTAAGCCTTGCCAGTGGCCTTCAATTTCTTGGTGGAGAGTGCCGCCAAAAGCAACATTGACAAGCTGAACACCACGGCAGATTGCCATAATTGGTTTATTCTGACGGAGCGCTTCTTTCAAGAGAGCTAGTTCAAACTCATCGCGTACAAGGTTGTAATCATCGCTTTCAATAGTCTTTTTCTCTCCATAAAACTGAGGATGGACATTTTGCCCACCTGTCAAGATGAGTTTGTCAATCATTTCCACATAATCGCGTACAATGGACTCATCCCCTACAGGAATCACTAAAGGGAGACCACCGACTTGACGAATGCTCTCTGCAAATTTACAGGATACAGATGAGTGAATGTTTTTCCCTTCTGCATCTACAGGACATAGATTTGCAGCAACTCCTACAACCGTTCTAGCCATGATGTGTCTCCTTTCGATTTTCTTGCGACAGTCTTATCTTATCACTCCAACCCTTTCCTGTCTAATATGTTTTTTTAAAGACCGTGATAAGTATTTTTTATGGACAAGAAAAAGCTGCCCAACGAGGACAACTTCTTTTTTATTCGAAGACAAATTGATTGTGATACAGTTCCGAGTAGAAACCGCCGAGTTTGAGCAACTCGTGATGATTTCCACGTTCAATAACCTCTCCATCTTTGAGGACAATAATCTGATCGGCATTGAGGATGGTCTTGAGACGATGGGCAATGACAAAACTGGTTCGTCCTGCTACAACTGCCTCCATGGCATGTTGAATCTTGCTTTCTGTTACGGTATCCACATTGGAAGTCGCTTCATCTAAAATTAAGACTTGAGGATCTGTCATCAAGGTCCGAGCGATGGAAATCAATTGTTTCTGCCCAGTCGAGAAGATATTTTGCTCATCATCAATAAGGGTATCATACTTGTCAGGCAAGCTTTCGATATAGTCATGAATATGAGTTGCCTTGGCAGCTGCTTCGACCATTTCCTGACTGGCATCTGGCACACCAAAGCGGATATTGTCCCGAATCGTTCCACTAAACAAGACCGAATCCTGCAAGACAATCCCGACCTTGCTCCGCAGACTGTCCAAGTCGTAGTCACGGATGTCTTTGCCATCAAAAGAAATGCTACCTGCATCCACATCGTAGAAGCGATTGATAAGGTTCATGATGGTCGTTTTCCCTGAACCAGTCGGACCGACAACTGCTATCATCTGCCCCTTAGGAGCTGAAATGCTAACATCTTTTAAAATCGGCTTGTCTGGCACATAAGAGAAATCAATATGACTGATTTCAACACCTTCTCGCAATTCCGTAAAGGCAGGCGCATTTTGCGGACGAATCTCTTCTTCTGCATCGAACATTTCTTGGATACGATCCGCTCCAGTAAAGGCCAACTGGAGGCTCCCCCAACTCGCAGCCACCTGGATAATTGGCTGGTAGTACTGCTGAGAAAATTGGGTAAACATGACGATCAAACCTAGGGCTGTCGTTGTTTCGATACTTGGATCGTTCAGCAGGACCGCAGAACCTGCAAAAATAACGATGGCCGTATTGACCAAGCTCATCCCATTCATAACAGGAAAGAGGATACCTGAGAACATTCTCCCTTTAAAGGTCGCCTTGCGCACGCGCTCATTTTGATCCACAAAGCCTGCTACGATGTCGTCTTGAATTCCTTGTACGATAACAGCTTTCTGTCCAGAAATACTCTCGTCCATGTAGGCGTTGAGTTTCCCAACCTCTTTTTGCTGAAGATTAGTGTACTTGCGGGCCATTTTCACGATGAAGACCAGCATGAGAAAGGCCACTGGAGTACTAGCTACTGTTATCAGGGCTAGCGTCACATTTCTTGAAAACATGACAAAAATCAAACCGATGTAAAGAGCAATATTGCTCATAACCTGAACTAGGCTTTCATTGAAGGCTTGAAGGATGTTGTCCAAGTCACTCGTGAAGCGAGAGAGGATGTCACCATCCTGATGGCGGTCAAAGAAAGAAACCGTTAAACGAGAGAGTTTGCCAAAGAGGCCCTTACGCATCTCATTTGTTGACTCAGCAATCACACGGGTCATCAAGGTCATGTAAATCAAACTGGATACCACTAATGCGAGAACAACCAGAGCTAGATTCAGCATCAGAGCTGACAAACTCTGCCAGGCTAGTTCGGAAGTTCCATTTTGATAAGCCAGAACTAGGTTAGCGAGCTCCGTCACTGCTTGACCTGAAAAAACTGGAAAGAGGGCTTGGGCAATCGTCGCAACTGCAACCATCAGAATCACAATGACAAAGGAGAACTTGTAAACTTTAAAATAATTCCAGAAAAATCGAACGGTTTTCATTTTATTCCTCCTTTCCCTTTTGTGTTTCGTAGATTTCGCGGTAGACGGCATTGTTAGCTACCAAGTCTGCATGCCGTCCTTCTCCAATCAAACGCCCTTGATCCAAGACCAAAATCTTATCCGCATGGACGACTGAACTGATCTTTTGAGCGATGATAATGGTTGTCGTCCCTTTCAGGTCTTTATTCAAAGCTTCCTGTACGAGTCTTTCTGACTTAGCATCCAAGGCCGAAGTCGAATCGTCAAAAATCAGGATACGGGGATTGCTGACAATCCCACGGGCAATGGACATCCGTTGTTTTTGTCCACCAGAAAAATTGGTGCCTCGTTCTTCGACCTGACTCTCAAATTTGTTTTCCATGCGTCCGATAAATTCACTGGCTTGGGCAATCCGTGCTGCACGTTCCATTTCTGACACGCTGGCATTGCCTTTCCCTTGACGAAGATTATCTGCAATGGTCCCGCTAAAGAGAATAGCACGTTGCAAGACAATGGAAACTGTTTTACGTAAGGTTCCCTCGCTGATGTCTCGAATATCCTTGCCACCAATCTTGATAGATCCCTCCTGTGGATCAAAAAGGCGTGGAATTAACTGAGCTAGGGTGGACTTCCCTGCTCCAGTCGCCCCAACCACACCGACCATCTGACCAGGCGCAATTTCAAAGGTCACATTCTTCAGCATAGGCTCATCGTCATTGGGATAGGTAAAGGTCACATTTTCAAAAGAGAGACTTCCTTCTAACTCTTCGTCTGGGAGATCTTTAAATGTCATCGCTGGCTCGGTATCTAGAATTTCGCGGATACGACGCAAGGAAATCATGGCACGACTGACAGAATTTCCTAAAAATCCAACCATGATGATGGTAAAGATAATCTGGCTGAGATAGTTGATAAAGGAAGCAATCGAGCCCACAACAGATGGATCTGACTGAGCCATGCCTGCCACCAACCAGATAGAGAGGAAGACTGCCCCATAGCCGACTAGCATCATAACAGGTTCTATAACTGAGAAGGCATAACCGATATAAAGATTTTGGCCGAGAAGTTCATCTGAGACTTCGGTAAATTTGTCAAATTGTGCTTTTTCCTGCACAAAGGATTTAACCACGCGCACACCACGTAGATTTTCCTTAGCGATAGCATTGATCCGTTCAAGAAGGGTTTGAAACTTAGCAAATCGTGGTCCCATCATTCCCATCATGATGGCTGTTAGTGCAAAGATCAAGAGCACCATGAGGACAATCACCCACCAAAGTGATGGAAGAGTGTGAACCGCCAAGATAAAGGAACCGATAAAGAGAAGAGGGAGACGGAAAAGAATTTGAAAAGCCATCATCACCACGTTCTGAATTTGGTTGATATCATTGGTCATACGGACGACAAGGTTACCCGCATTGAATTGCTCGATATTGGCATAAGAAAAAGTCTGGATCTTGCGAAAAGCGTCTTCACGAAGGTCCGAAGACACTCCTTGAGCAATGTAGGCTGCAAGTGTCACATTGACCCCACCTGCCACCAGACCGACTAGGGCTACTCCTATCAGCCAAGCGCCAATACTATAAATAGCTTCATTTTGTCCGGCCAACAATGCCTCTAACACCTCTTGCAAATAGCGCGGTTGCAAGAGCGAACTCGCAACCATCAAGCCTGTCATCATTAGGGATGCCAAGGCTTGCCATTTATAGGCTTTTATCTTTTTAATCAGCATATTTCCTCCTAATAAAATAGATAAAGGGAGCGACATCCTGCGTCAGCTCCTTCTCATTCGTTCATATTGATGCTATTCTAGCAAAAAAGAGGCATCTTGTCAAAGAAGTCTCCTTATTATAAATTAGTGCGCTTCATCTACAGGTGATGCATGAAAAGGCTTTTTATGGTAAAATGAAAGGAAGAACTCTTACAAGGAGGAAAAGATGAAGAAACAAACCATCGCTGTCTTAGGTCCTGGTTCTTGGGGAACTGCCCTTTCGCAGGTCCTAAACGACAATGGACACGAAGTTCGCATTTGGGGAAATGTCCCTGAACAAATCGATGAAATCAATAACCAGCATACAAACAAACGCTATTTCAAAGATATCTTACTGGACGAAAAAATCAAAGCCTATCATGACTTAGAAGAAACACTAAAGGATGTGGATGCTGTTTTATTTGTAGTCCCAACAAAAGTAACGAGACTGGTTGCCCAACAAGTAGCAAAGGTACTCAATCACAAGGTTGTCATCATGCATGCCTCCAAAGGATTGGAACCAGATAGCCACAAACGCCTATCGACTATTCTTGAAGAGGAAATCCCAGCTGACCTTCGTAGTGAAGTCGTCGTTGTTTCAGGACCTAGCCATGCTGAGGAAACGATTGTACGGGATATTACCTTGATCACTGCTGCCTCCAAAGACCTTGAAACTGCTCAGTACGTCCAAAATCTCTTTAGCAATCACTACTTCCGTCTCTATACTAATACGGATGTTATCGGAGTTGAAACCGCTGGTGCTCTCAAAAACATCATCGCAGTTGGCGCTGGAGCACTACATGGTCTAGGATTTGGCGACAATGCCAAGGCAGCTATCATTGCCCGTGGCTTGGCTGAAATCACCCGTCTAGGGGTCGCTCTGGGAGCTAATCCTCTGACTTATAGCGGTCTTTCTGGAGTTGGGGATTTGATTGTAACTGGGACATCTGTCCACTCTCGTAACTGGAGGGCAGGTGATGCTCTCGGTCGTGGAGAATCCCTCGCAGACATCGAAGCAAACATGGGTATGGTCATTGAAGGCATTTCAACAACGCGAGCAGCTTACGAACTGGCTCAGGAATTAGGTGTCTACATGCCAATCACACAGGCTATTTACCGAGTTATCTACGAAGGTGTCAATATCAAAGAAGCAATCACTGACATCATGAGCAATGAATTTAAAGCAGAAAACGAATGGTCGTAGACCCTTATAGAAAGGAACATCATGAAACAAAAAGTCAGAAAAGCAGTCATCCCAGCCGCTGGATTGGGAACTCGCTTCCTCCCAGCAACTAAGGCCTTGGCCAAGGAAATGTTGCCAATCGTAGACAAGCCAACTATCCAGTTTATCGTTGAAGAAGCCCTCAAGTCTGGCATCGAAGATATCTTGGTTGTTACAGGTAAGTCAAAACGTTCCATCGAGGACCATTTTGATTCAAACTTCGAATTGGAATACAACCTCAAAGAAAAAGGGAAAACAGATCTTTTGAAGCTGGTTGATGAGACAACCGGCATGCGCCTGCATTTTATCCGTCAAACGCATCCACGTGGTCTCGGAGATGCTGTTTTACAAGCCAAGGCTTTCGTCGGAAATGAACCTTTTGTCGTTATGCTTGGTGATGATTTGATGGATATCACAGACGAAAAGGCTGTTCCACTTACCAAACAACTCATGGATGACTACGAGCGTACTCACGCGTCTACTATCGCTGTTATGCCTGTCCCTCACGACGAAGTATCTGCCTATGGGGTTATTGCTCCGCAAGGAGAAGGGAAAGATGGTCTTTACAGCGTTGAAACCTTCGTTGAAAAACCTGCGCCAGAGGATGCTCCTAGCGACCTTGCTATCATCGGACGCTACCTCCTCACACCTGAAATTTTCCAAATCCTCGAAAACCAAGCTCCAGGTGCAGGAAATGAAATTCAGCTGACAGATGCAATCGATACCCTCAATAAAACACAACGTGTATTTGCTCGTGAGTTCAAAGGGGCTCGTTACGATGTCGGAGATAAGTTTGGCTTTATGAAAACATCTATCGACTACGCGCTCAAACACCCACAAGTCAAAGACGACTTGAAAGACTACCTCATTCAACTCGGGAAAGAGCTGGCTGGGGGGGAATAAAAGAACCGTTCATATAAAAAAGAACTAGGATAGTTAATTATCCCAGTTCTTTTTATTTTGTATTGCTATCATCCCGAACATATATACTCTCAAAAGGAAATCGTATTTCTCGGTTCGCCTACTTAAAAGCTCCATCGAATTGATCTCGAATTTTATGAAAGCGCTACGATATTATTTGTTTTTTTATAAAAATAGGAGTACAATGAGTTAGTATAATAAAATAAAAAGCACCGAATCGGTGCGCATTACTGATTATGGATAACCATATTTTAACTCAAAAGAAAAATCTTTTGGTTGTGTTGTTTCGAATGGTTCCAAAACATATTTTTTGTATGATATAACAAGAATATTTTAAAAATGAAGGGGTTTGCTATGGAGATCGATGTGTTTTTTGATTATTATTTAAAATCACTTAGGTTGTATTTTGGTGATAGGTGTAAGGATATTGGATTTATAAAGTTTTTCAAAGATGAAAACAATAGTTTTATTACCATAGAGGATTGTGTTTTAGAAGCATTAGTAGTATTGTTAAATATTTTGAGTAAGGAGAGAATTGTGTTTTCTTGTGGATTTATTCATAGCAAGGGGGTAGTTACTGGAGTAGAAGTATGTATGAATGTATTAGAGTTAGAAAGATTAAATAATTTGTATAAGATATAGTTTTGAAGAATATTAAAAAACATTAGGTAAACTGCCTATGTAGGATGGGCGGAGTTGATAGTATCAATATTTCCTAGTTATAGAGCTGTGTTGTTTCGAATGGTTCAAAAACAATAAATAATTTTAAATTTGACTTAACTGTTGGAGTAGTCATGGTTAAATTAAATCAACCGAGTCGAATATAAGTTGTTTAATTTTGTGTAAGCTATTAATAAGAATATAATAAGGGAGAAAGATAGGTGTAATTTTAATTTTAAAGTAATTGCGGACACTATCAAAGTAAAAGATTATGGAGAACAAATTTGTAGAATTTATCAAAGACAATAAAAAAGTTATCATTTCATCAGTTGCAGTTGGTGTTGTATTGGTATTAGGGTTTGGATGGTACTCATATTACCAACATCAAGCAGAGCAACAAGCAAAAATTGTACAATTAGAAAAAGATAGCAAATCAGACAAAGAACAAGTTGATAAACTATTTGAATCATTTGATGCATCTTCAGATGAATCTATTTCTAAGTTGAAAGAATTATCTGAAACTTCACTTAAAACCGATACAGGTAAAGACTATCTTAATAACAAGGTCAAAGAATCATCTAAAGCCATTGTAGATTTTCATTTGCAAAAAGGTTTGGCTTATGACATCAAAGATTCAGATGACAAATTTAAAGATAAAACAACCTTAGAAAATAATGTAAAAGAAATCAATAAACAAATTGATTTTATCAAGAAAGTTGATGAAACATTCAAACAAGAGAATCTTGAAGAAACTACAAAACCTCTTACTGATATTGTAGATAAATTCAATAAGCAAATCGAAGCTTTGAAGAAAGAAGAAGAACAAAAAGCAGCTGAAAAAGCTAAAGAAGAAGAGAAAAAACAATCAGAAGCTAAATCACAAGAATCTTCTGGTGGATCAAGTAGTTCAAGCAGTTCAAGTTCTAACTCATCTTCTGATTCTGGATCAAATGGTGGCGGAAGTAATTATGAAGCCCCAGTTGCCGAACAATATTCATCTGGCAACAGCAATAGCGGCGGAGGAAATGATGGCTATACAAGATATTGGAGCATTGATGCCGGAGGCAATCGAAGCAACTTTCAAGCAAATCACAGTAATGGTGATGTTCGTGACGACAATGGAAACCACCTTGGAAACTACGGTGGAGGAATTGCTGATTTTAGACAACGTTAATAACTATTTTAGAGCTGTGTTGTTTCGAATGGTTCCAAAAAAAGCTACTCAAAAAATGAGTAGCTTTTTAACTATTCCCTCTACACATAGGTCATTCCCTTATAGCAAAGGAAAACGGCTAGTGCGATAAAAAGTAGGGTTGCTCCAATTCGCTGGCTGGTACTATACATCTTTCTCTCCCATTTAACTGGAAAAATGACTGCTAGAAAGGCACCGCCTACTGCGCCACCAATATGCCCTGCTAGGCTGATTCCTGGAATCAGAATACTTCCAATGATATTGATCACGAAAAGCGTCAGGTAGGATTTCCCCAACTGCTGGATATAGGGGTTGCGAGTTGCGTAACGCAAGACGATAATCGCAGCAAATAGTCCGTAAAGAGAAGTGGATGCTCCTGCTGCTACAACTTTCGGTGTGAAAGCAAACACAAAGAGATTCCCCATCATTCCTGATAAGAGATAGAGAAAAAAGAACTGCTTGGAGCCGAAAATCTCCTCAACCTGTCGTCCAAGAAAGTAGAGCGAAATCATATTGACAATAAAATGCTCCCATCCAATATGCACAAATATAGCCGAAAATAGGCGCCAAATCTGCTCTGGGAACAGGCGAATGATCGGTCCATACATAGCTCCAAACTGAAACAGAGTTTTGACTCGATCAAAGTTGATACCCGTAGTAATCAGCATCAGTAGAAATACAAAGCCAGTCACTAGGAGAAAAAAACTAGTCACAGAGTAGCGTTTATCAAAGATTTCCTTCATAGGTTAGCACCTCCTGTACGGGAATATCATGGTTTTCAAAGTTAAACTCCTGAACTTGACAAGGATAGATTGTACTCATGGTATGCCCAACAAAATTCTCCAGATAGCGGTCATAGTAGCCTCCACCATATCCGATCCGATAGCCTTCTGTCGTAAAAGCTAGCCCTGGAACATGAATCAAATCAATCTGAGACGGTTCCACCACTTCCAAGTCTCCTTGCGGTTCCAGTAAACCAAAGGAAGTTTTTGCCAACTGCTGCGGATTATAGACCACAAATTCCATGCGCCCCTTGGGATAGGTTTTGGGTATCAGAACCTTTTTGCCGTCCTTCAGCACCCGCTCGATCAGTTCTTGCGTTTGAAATTCATGAGGGAAGGAGAGATAGGTTGCGATGGTCTTGGCTTCTTGGTAAAAAGGGTGTTGTAAGAAACGCTCAGTTAAAACTCGATCCATAGCCTGTTTTTGCTCCTGAGATAAAGCCTTCATTTCTTGCAAAATTTTCTTGCGTAGTTCTGCTTTCATAGACAACTCCTCTACTCTGCTGCCTTCTTTTTCAAGAAACTAGAGACCGCATCTACCCCAATGGCTAAGGCTTCTTCCTTAGGGCTCATCTGAGGGTGATGAAGGGCGTAGGGACTATCGATACCCAGCCAAAACATAACGCCATCTACCTTCGAAAGGAGATAACCGAAGTCCTCACCCGTCATAGCAGGCTCGATATCAATCAACTCAATCCCGTCTTTCTCTTCAAAAAAGTCCATCAGTTCACGCGCCAAGGCTGGATTGTTCTCAACAGGGAGGTAGCCTCCTTGCTTGAGTTCTACTTCGACTTCCATATCAAAGGCTGCTGCAACACCTTCTGCGACTGTCTTGACTCTTTTTTGTACCAAGAGGCTCATTTCCTGAGTCAAGGCGCGAATAGTTCCATGTAAAAATGCTGTGTCTGTAATGACATTGTTGGTTGTTCCAGCTTGGAAAAAGCCAAAGGTCACCACCGCTCCCTCGATTGGATTAACATTACGGCTGATAACTGACTGTACTTGGGTTACAAAGTAACTAGCAGCCACCAAGGCGTCATTGGCTTCATGCGGAAAAGCTGCATGCCCTCCTTTTCCTTTGAAACGAATCTTCACCTCACAGGTCCCTGCAAAGAGAGTGTGTGTATTGGTCGCAATCTGACCAACTTTCAAATCCGGACGAACATGGAGTCCATAAAACTGGTCTGGTAGCCAGTCTCCAAAAGCACCGTCCTCATACATGAGCATGCCACCAGCTTCATTTTCTTCAGCAGGTTGAAACAGAAAAAGCAGATTATTCTTGGGTTGCTCCTCAAGAGCACGCTCGAGACAGCCCAAGGCAATGGTCATATGAAAATCATGGCCACAGGCATGCATGCGATCTTGATGTTGGGAAGAAAAAGGAAGGCCTGTTTGTTCAAGGATAGGTAGACCATCAATGTCTGTTCGCCAACCAATGGTTCGTTCCGGCTGGCTTCCCTGCAAATAGACCAAAATCCCTGTTCGCCAAGTACGAATTTGAACAAAATCCTTGCCCGTAGTCAATTTTTCAATCACATCCAGCAAATAAGCCTGAGTCTTGAACTCTTCCAAGCCAATCTCTGGAATCTGGTGTAAATCTCGTCTAGTCTGAATCAAATCTAACATCTATCGATCCTCCTTTTGATAGAAGAAAGAGGCTGGAAAAAGGGTTCCGCCTCTTTTTTACTTTTACAATTACAAGGTACGAAGCGCATCCTCAAGCGCTGTTTTTTGTTGGGTTTGGCTGTCGATTTCTTTGATAATACGAGCTGGAACGCCTGCTACCACTACATTTTCTGGGACATCTTGAGTCACAATAGCTCCTGCAGCGACAACTGAACCACTACCGATTTGAACACCTTCGATGACCACTGCATTGGCTCCGATGAGAACATTGTCTCCGACACGGACTGGCTCAGCACTAGCCGGCTCAATCACACCTGCCAAAACTGCCCCTGCACCAACGTGGCTGTTCTTCCCAACGATGGCACGACCACCAAGGATAGCACCCATATCAATCATGGTTCCTGCACCGATTTCTGCTCCGATATTGATAACCGCTCCCATCATGATAACAGCATTGTCACCAATTTCCACTTGGTCACGGATAATAGCACCTGGCTCGATACGAGCGTTGATAGTACGTTTGTCTAGCAAGGGAACTGCCGAATTACGAGCATCTTGCTCGACAACATAATCCTGATTTTCTACCAAGCCTTCGAGAAGCGGAGCGATATCCTTCCAATCTCCAAAAAGAACATTGCCTAGTTTGACAATCGAATTAGGAACAGCAGACGCTAGTTGTCCTTCAAAGGTTACTTTGACATTAGTTTTCTTCTCTGCATTGGCGATAAATTGGATGATTTCTTGAGCATTCATTTTTGTGGCAGTCATAGATGCCTCCTGGTTCATTATAATGATACCTATTCTACCAAAAAAGGCTTCAAATTTGAAGCCTAAACTATCAAAATAATCGTCTTTACTTCCCTTCTTTGGCTTCTTCGATAGACAAGAAGACCATAGGAACGATGATTAAAATCATGGCCAAAACTAGAAATCCATCTAGGACTAGACCGAGAAAGAGGACGCTCAATAGCGCTGAAGAGAGAGGCTCGCTAGCGCTCACTACAGAGACAACTAGAGGAGAAACGAGAGAGACAGCCTTCATAGACAGGAAGAAGGCAAAAGCTGTTCCAAATACGGCAATAATCAAACAAATCAACAAGCTGGTAGCATCCAACTGGAAGGTGACATGATGGACTGGATAGAGCAGATTGCTAAAGAGCCCTGCGAGAATCATCCCCCAACCAACAGTAGGTACAAAACCATAGTGGCGGGCAAATCGTTGGGGCAAGATGACATTAAACATGACGCCTACTGCACTGAGCAAGCCTGTCACTACAGCCAAAGGTGTCATGGACAACTGGAACAAGTCCCCTTTTGTGGCCATCAAAAAAACACCTAGCATGGCAATCAAAACATAGAGAATCGCTGTAATCGAAGCCTTCTTCTGGTAGACAATGCGATTGTAAAACAAAATAAAAACGGGGCTGATAAATTGTAAAATGGTTGCCGTCGTCGCATTGGAATACTCAACACAAAGATAGAAGAAAAACTGCACAGAAAAAATACCTAGAATAGCATAGGCTAAAAAAGGTAGATAATTTTTCTTATCTTTCCAGATATCCAACAAGCGACCACGCAACTGAAAGGCAGATAAAGCTAAAACCAAACTCCCCGCCACCAGCAAACGCATAGAGGTAATCCAACCAGACGATACTGGATAATGAGTGAAAAAATACTCTCCTAAAATCCCGCAAATCCCCCAAATCAGACCTGAGAACAGTGAATACAAGGTTCCCTTAAAAATCTTCTTTTGATACTTATTCATTCCCTTATTGTAACACGAAATAGAAAAAGAAAAAAGTAGCTAAGAGAAGAAAAATTGCCTCTTGCTACTTTTTTATTATCGATTAAATAGACGGGAACGACCTGACGAACCACTTTGAGTGTTGTTGTTCGAATTTGCCCCTGAGCTACTGCTTGAACTTGATCCTGATCCACTGCTTGAACTTGGAGGAGTCACTGCAGGTAGGCTTCCAAGAATGGTTTTCCAAGCGTTCAGATAGTCTGCGTCGCTACCTCCGATGGCAAAGCGGTAAGTGGTTACTGGCGCCCCTTCTTTGCTAGCCCAGTAGCTTGTCACTGTAGAACCAGAAAGTTCGATTTCCTTACCATTGATAGAAACTTTGCCGGGCTTTTGGCCTGTTGATTGGAGAACTTGGGACTTAGTCACACTTGGGTCAAGATTAAAGCGATCATTTCCCCATATTCCAGGTTCAGCTTGCTGGATAGCATTGACCAAGTAAGCCATATAATTAGAGTTATTGGAATAACCAGCTCCACGTGATAGTGAATGATTATTATCATGCCCAATCCATCCACCTAGAGTTAATCTAGGTGTCGAAAGCATGAGCCACATATTTTCATATTCATTAGTCGTACCAGTTTTTCCGATCCAGTCAGCACGAGCTAGGGATGGATTGATAGTCGTCAAGTCGGTCTGGAAGCTAGAAGTAATCCGAGATGAAATGACGTCACGGAGCAGACTTTGCATGATGGTTGCTGTCGCTTTTGAGTAAACTTGGACAGGTTTATCCTTATGTTCATAGACCACTCGACCATCCGTTGACTCAATCTTCGTAATCATATGTTTCTTATGGTAAACTCCGTTGTTGGCCAGAGTCTGATACCCGTTGGTATGCTGGGCAACTGTAACCTCTATTCCTCCACCCATCGGTAAACTTTCAATGCCATATTCTGGGATTTCGTAACCCATTTTTTCCATATAACCCTTGACATCAACACCCTTCTCTCGAAGTGTACGATAAGTCCAGTAAGCTGGGATATTCCATGAGTAGTTAAGGGCTTCTCCCAATGTCATCATGCCCGTACCAGGACTATTGGCATACATGATGGGATTCCTGTTTGAAAAGTTTGTCGGATAGTTTGATAAGATACTTGCACTTCCCATCAAACCTTGGTCAATAGCGATACCATAGGCCAATATAGGTTTCGTGGTTGAAGCTGGAGAACGCTTGGTGTCGATAGCATGATTGTTCTGATTTTCTTGATAATTACGACCACCAACAAATCCAAGGATGGCTCCCGTTTGGTTGTCCATGAGGACATTCCCTACTTCAGGCTGGCCTGTCGAATCATCTAGCAGATAGCCGTAGGTCGCAACCGCATTTTGCATCGCAGCATGAACGTTTTTATTGATAGTTGTCGTAATCTTATATCCACCATTTTCAATTTCCTTAGCGGCTAGATTGCGATAGGATTTCTGAATGGACTCATTCTTTAATTCTTGCGCAGAAACATTATCTCTCTGGATAAGGTAGTCGTACATCCGATCCGTTGCTTCTGCCAAGGTTGCATAGTAGAGATAGTCGCGCGAAGTACCACTGACACTACCTGATGGTAGAAAGTCTTGCTTGAAGTCATAATCCTTGTACTTGTCGTAGTCTTCCTGACTCAGAGCTCCTGTCCGATACATATTGTAGAGGACATCCTTGGCACGCTTAATTCCCAAAGCCATATCCTCATCGCTCTTCATACTGCCGTCAGATTCATAAGGAGAATAACTAATAGGACTTTGTGGCAAACCTGCGATAAAGGCGGCTTGAGGTATTGTCAAATCTGATGCATTGACTCCAAAAATTCCCTCTGCGGCCTGCTGGGCACCTGCAATATTTTGGCCCTTGTGATTGCGTCCAAAAGGTGCAATATTAAGGTAGGTTGTTAAAATCTCATCCTTGCCCATGGCCCGTTCTAAAGCCAAGGCATCAATAATTTCTTTGGCCTTACGAGCTAGAGTGGGAGCGTCCCCCACCACTTGCTGCTTGATGACCTGCTGAGTCAAGGTCGAACCACCACTAGACGATCCCAAACCGACAAAGGTTCCCAGAGTCGCACGAATAACGGCCTTAGGCACAACTCCCTTGTGTTCATTGAAATGCTCGTCCTCTGTCGCAACAATAGCCTTCTTAAGATTGTCTGAGATAGCATCTGAAGCGACTGAAGTGCGCAACAAATCGCCCTCAATCGAGGCAATGGTACTGCCGTCAGAATAAGTGATTTCTGAAATAGAGGCAATATCCTTCACTTGCTTGACCAACTCTTCTGCTTGAGGTACCTGGGCCTTGTCAAATAGAGCGACTCCATAACCCATAGCCACACCAGCGCCAAACAATCCACCGATAAAACCTAAGATAAAGAGAGTGTTAAAAACTATTTTAAACCCACTCAAAACCTTAGCAAAAATAGACCCTGCCCTTTTGAGTTTGTTAGAAGAAGCTACTTTCTTATCAGTATTTTTACTTGCTTGCTTTTTCTTCCATTTAGCAGTTAGTTGCTGGAAAAAATGCAGCATGTTTGTTTTTAATTCATCAATTCTTTCTTTCATGAATGTCCTCGCTTTCTCTATTATACCATAAAAGGTAAACTTTCAATAAAATAGCCACTTTCTTCCCTATTCCACTAGGCTATTGCCCAAGTTTGTGATACAATAGGTAGAAACAATATTTTATAAAGGAGAAAAGACACATGCACATTTTTGATGAGCTAAAAGAGCGTGGTTTGATTTTTCAAACGACTGATGAAGAAGCTTTGCGTAAAGCCCTAGAAGAAGGTCAAGTTTCTTATTATACTGGCTACGATCCAACTGCTGACAGCCTTCACCTCGGTCACCTTGTCGCAATCTTGACCAGTCGTCGTTTGCAATTAGCAGGTCACAAACCTTATGCGCTCGTTGGCGGTGCTACAGGTCTCATTGGAGATCCGTCCTTCAAAGATGCTGAGCGTAGTCTCCAAACAAAAGACACAGTAGAGGGCTGGGTCAAGTCTATCCAAGGACAACTTTCTCGTTTTCTTGACTTTGAAAATGGTGAAAACAAGGCTGTCATGGTCAACAACTACGACTGGTTTGGCAGCATCAGCTTCATCGACTTCCTCCGTGATATCGGAAAATACTTCACTGTCAACTACATGATGAGCAAGGAGTCTGTTAAAAAACGGATCGAGACAGGGATTTCTTATACTGAGTTTGCCTACCAAATCATGCAAGGTTACGACTTCTACGTCCTTAACCAAGAGCACAATGTAACGCTACAAATCGGTGGTTCTGACCAATGGGGAAATATGACAGCTGGTACCGAATTGCTTCGTCGTAAGGCTGACAAGACTGGTCACGTTATCACTGTGCCACTCATCACAGACGCAACTGGTAAGAAATTTGGTAAATCAGAAGGAAACGCAGTCTGGCTCAATCCTGAAAAGACTTCTCCATACGAAATGTACCAATTCTGGATGAACGTCATGGATGCTGACGCCGTTCGCTTCTTGAAGATCTTTACTTTCTTATCACTTGATGAGATTGAAGAGATCCGTAAACAGTTTGAAGCGGCTCCACACGAACGCTTGGCTCAAAAAGTCTTGGCTCGTGAAGTCGTGACTCTTGTTCACGGTGAAGAAGCCTACAAAGAAGCCCTCAATATCACAGAGCAACTCTTTGCTGGAAACATCAAAAACCTTTCTGTTAAAGAACTCAAACAAGGACTTCGTGGTGTGCCAAACTACCAAGTACAGGCAGACGAAAACCACAATATCGTGGAACTTCTCGTCTCATCTGGTGTGGTCAATTCAAAACGCCAAGCCCGTGAAGACGTTCAAAACGGAGCTATCTACGTCAACGGCGACCGTATCCAAGACCTTGACTATGTCTTGAGTGACGCAGACAAGCTCGAAAACGAACTGACTGTTATCCGCCGCGGTAAGAAGAAATACTTCGTCCTTACATATTAAAAAGTAAACTGGAGGCATTTGCCATCCAGTCCTTTTTTTGCTAGACTTAAACTATGAATACAAACCTCAAACCAAAACTTCAACGTTTTGCTACTGCGACTGCCTTTGCCTGCCCTATCTGCCAAGAAAATCTGACCTTGGTAGAGTCTAGCCTCAAGTGTAGCAACCGCCATTCTTTTGATTTATCAAAATTCGGCTATGTCAATCTAGCACCGCAAATCAAGCAATCCGCTAACTACGACAAGGAAAACTTTCAAAACCGCCAAGAAATCCTAGAAGCTGGCTTTTATCAGGCTATCTTAGAAACCATCTCAGACCTGCTTGCAAGACTCGAAACTGCCAAAACTATCTTGGATATCGGTTGTGGCGAAGGCTTCTACTCTCGTAAACTCCAAGAAAGTCACTCTGATAAAACCTTTTATGCCTTTGATATCTCCAAAGATTCAGTCCAAATCGCTGCCAAGAGCGAATCCAACTGGGCAGTCAATTGGTTTGTTGGTGACCTAGCTCGCCTTCCTATAAAAGACGCCAGCATGGATATTCTGCTTGATATCTTCTCGCCTGCAAATTATAGAGAATTTCGCCGCGTTTTATCCAAAGACGGTATCTTGATAAAGGTCATCCCAACTGAAAATCACCTCAAAGAAATCCGCCAAATGGTGCAGGACCAGCTGAAAAAGAAGGACTATTCCAACCAAGATATCAAGGAACATTTCCAGGAACACTTCAGTATCCAATCTCGCCAAACAGCTTCCCTAACCAAACCCGTCACAGCCGAGCAACGCCAAGCCCTGCTCAGCATGACGCCCTTACTCTTTCACGTTGATCAAACCAAGATTGACTGGAGCCAACTGACAGAGATTACCATTGAAGCAGAGATCCTAGTTGGGAAAGCACTGTAAACAAATTTTTGAGATAAGATAAAGCCCGCAGCTCTTCTTGAGATGCGGGTTTAAATCACCATTTTTCAAGTATCTATCGGAAAAGGGGGAAAATTTTAACCTCACCATTTATTTTCGATTCGAAATAACAAATTTATCAATAAAAAGCAAGTGAAATGAGGCAAGTGTAATCCCCAAATAGCAGCCATGATAAGAGATATCTTGATGGGTAAGGGGAAAAAGAGTATTATTGCCCGTCAAGAGGCATGTCAAAATAACAAATACAATCCAAAATAAATCAGTCCATTTATATTTTGAAAAATATTTTTTCCACATAAAAACACCTTCTTTCCTACAATTATATTATAATACTTTATGTAAGCGAATACAAGAAATGTGAGGTAATCATCTACAAAGAAAGAGGAGGTTGAAAGAGAGTGTTAAACCTTCAATTCGTCTATGATTGCTCTTCTTTTAAGACATGATTGACTCAAATCCACCTCATTCAAAAAAAGCGAATTTCAATCGAAATTCGCTTTTTACAAAATGTATTAGTATGAATTTGTATCTTAGTTCAAGTGCCAGATATCTTCGTTGTACTGAGCGATTGTACGGTCAGATGAGAAGAATCCTGCTTTGGCAATGTTAACGATGACTTTGTCCAACCATGCGTCACGGTCTTCGTAGTCAGCAAGCATTTGCTCTTTGACTTTGATGTAGTCTTCCAAGTCAAGGAGAGTCATGAACCAGTCTTTGTTGATCAATTCGTTGTAAAGACGTTCCAAGCGTTCTTTCTTACCTACTGCAAGAACAGCATCGCTCACGATGAAGTCAACCAACGGTTTGATAGCTTCACGAGCATAGTATTCGCTTGACTTGTAAGCTGCTTTTGCGTAAAGGTCGATAACAGTTTCTGAATCTTCACCGAAGATATAGATGTTATCGTCGCCAACCAACTCAGCGATTTCCACGTTAGCGCCATCCATAGTACCAAGAGTCAAAGCTCCGTTCAACATGAATTTCATGTTACCAGTGCCTGAAGCTTCTTTAGAAGCAAGTGAGATTTGTTCTGAGATGTCACATGCTGGGATGAGGAAGCTTGCTGCAGTAACGTTGTAGTTTTCAACCATAACTACTTGCAAGTGTGGAGCTACTGCTGGATCGTTAGCAATCACTTCTGACAAGCAAAGGATCAAGTGAATGATGTCTTGGGCAATTGTGTAGGCAGGAGCTGCTTTACCACCAAAGAAGACTGTGATTGGACGAGCAGGGATGTTACCAGCCTTGATATCAAGGTATTTGTGGATGACATACAAAGCGTTCATTTGTTGGCGTTTGTACTCGTGAAGACGTTTGATCTGGATATCAAAGATAGAGTTTGTATTGATTTCCACACCTTGGTGTTCTTTCAAGTGACGAGCCAATTTACGTTTGTTGTGAGCCTTGATGCTTTCCAATTTTTCTTTGACAGCAGCCTTGTCTTCGTATGACAAGAATTTTTCAAGCTCATCTGCTTCATGGTGCCAACCACGGCCAATAATCTCATCCAAGTAGTGAGACAAGCTTGGGTTAGCATGCATGAGCCAACGACGGAAAGTGATACCGTTTGTTTTGTTATTGAATTTTTCTGGGTAGATGTCGTAGAAAGCTTTCAACTCTGAGTTCTTCAAGATTTCAGTGTGAAGAGCAGCAACCCCGTTTACGCTGTATCCATAGTGGATATCCATGTGAGCCATGTGAACACGTCCGCTCTCATCGATGATTTGAACAGCTGGGTCTTTATATTCTGCCTTCACACGACGATCCAATTCTTCGATGATTGGTACCAAGTGAGGAACCACTTCTTGCAAGAATTCAAGAGGCCATTTTTCAAGGGCTTCAGCAAGGATGGTGTGGTTAGTATAGGCAGTCATACTACGAACGATTGAGATTGCTTCATCAAGTTCGATACCACGCGCAGTCAAAAGACGGATCAATTCAGGGATCACCATTGATGGGTGAGTATCATTGATTTGTACAACTGCATAGTCCGCAAGGTCATGCAAGTTGCTTCCTTTTTCGATTGCTTCGTCGATGATCAATTGCGCACCGTTTGAAACCATGAAGTATTGTTGGAAGATACGGAGCAATTCACCTTGACGGTCACTATCGTCTGGGTAAAGGAAGAGAGTCAAGTTGCGAGCGATGTCTGTCTTGTCAAAACTGATACCATCTTCGATGATAGAAGAATCAACTGAATCCAAGTCAAACAAACGCAAGCGGTTCTTAGTAGCAGTCTTGTAACCAGGAACATCAAGATCGTAAAGAGTTGATGTCAAGGTAAAGTGTGCAAATGGCACTTGGTAGCTACGGCTTGAGCGTACCAACCAGTTTTGCTCTGTCAACCAAGCGTTAGGAATCGTTTCTTGTTGGTTGTTTTTAAGAACTTGTTGGAAAAGACCGTAGTGGTAGTTAAGTCCTACACCGTCACCGTTCAAACCAAGAGTAGCGATTGAGTCGATAAAGCAGGCTGCCAAACGTCCCAATCCACCGTTCCCTAGAGATGGTTCCAATTCTACTTCTTCGATTTCGATCAACTCTTTACCGGCATCAGCAAGTTCTTTTTTCACATCGTCGTAAAGACCAAGGTTGATCAAGTTGTTTGACAAGAGTTTACCAATCAAAAACTCAGCTGAGATGTAGTAAACTTTCTTCTTACCAGTGTTGACTGGTTTTTGGCTACTAGCAAGCTTGCTGTAGTTGAGAAGAGCAAGGTAAAGCTCTTCGTTACTACATTCTGCAATGGTTTTATTGTAACGTTTTTGTACAAATTCTTTTAGTGGTAACATTTTTGTGTCTCCTGATAATGTCTTATTTCTTTAATTCTACCAAATTCTCATTGATTCGGCGATAAATTGTAGTCAAGTCAAGCAAATTGTCCTCGACAGCTGGTGTCAATTGATCTTCAGTCATACGCCAAGACCAGTTTCCGCCAAGAGTAGATGGGTAGTTCATGCGAGCTGACTCATCTAGTTCTAGCAAGTCTTGCATGGTTGCAATAGCCATGAAGCTAACAGATGAAAAGACTGTGCGAAGCATTGCATGTGGCACTGTTTCGTACTCTTTACGGTTAGTGTAGCGGGCCATGTACTCACGAGTTGGATCATCGATTTCATTACGGTACCAACCAAGGACTGTATTGTTATCGTGTGTTCCTGTGTACATAACAGAGTTGGCAGGTGCCAAGTGTGGGCTATCGATACTTTCGTCTTCTGGATTGAAGGCGAATTGAAGAATCTTCATCCCTGGGAAGCCAGTACGCTCACGCAACTCGATGACTTCATCTGTCATGAAACCAAGGTCTTCTGCGATGATGTTTAGCTCACCAAGCTCTTCCTTAACGGCTGCGAAGAGTTTGTAGCCTGGACCTTTCACCCATTTACCAGGTGCTGCTGTATCGGAACCAGCAGGAATTTCCCAGTAAGATTCGAAACCGCGGAAGTGGTCGATACGAACGATATCGTAGATTTTGAAGCTTTCACGCAAGCGTTCAACCCACCATTTGTAACCGTCTTTGTCCATTGCTTCCCAGTCATAGATTGGGTTCCCCCAAAGTTGACCAGTTGCAGAAAACTCATCTGGCGGACATCCTGCGATGCAAGTCGCCTTGCCGCTGGCATCTGTCTTGAAGAGGTGTGGATTTGCCCACATGTCGCTTGAATCTTCTGCGACGTAAATTGGCATGTCCCCAACGATTTCAATGTGGTTATCGTTAGCGTAGGCTTTCAATTTCAACCATTGTTGGAAGAAGAAGTATTGAGTCACACGGTGGTAAACCAACTTGTCTGCTAATTTCTCACGGTAGCTTTCAAGTGCTGAAGCTTTACGCTCACGAGCATCTGCATCTGGCCATTCTGTCCATGCTAGATTGTCAAAATGCTCTTTAATTGCCATATACTCAGCAAAGAGTTCAAGCCAGGATTGGTTATCTTGAGCAAACTTCTCAAAATCTTTGACATCACCCACTTTCAAGAAGCGTTTAACTGCTTTTTCTAAAAGGGGACGACGTGCGTTGTAAATCTTCGCATAGTCAACTTCTGCTGGATTGCTACCGAAGTCAACACCTTCAAGATCGCTAGCTTCCAACAAGCCTTGCTCTACCAAGATGTCAAGATCGATAAAATGCGTGTTCCCAGCAAAAGCTGAGAATGATTGGTAAGGAGAATCTCCATAGCTTGTAGTCCCAAGAGGGAGGATTTGCCAGTAACGTTGCTTGGTACGAACCAAGAAATCAACGAAATCATAGGCGCTTTGGCCAAATGATCCAATCCCGTGAGCTCCTGGAAGAGAAGAGATGTGCATCAACACACCACTCTGACGTTTTTTCATAATAGCACCTCATGTATTTTTGTAATAAAACGTTGCGCAAATCAAGGCGCAAACGTTTGCGTCGGTTTAAGTATAACGTATTTCAAAAACAAATGCAAGCGGTTCTAGAAACTTTTTTTGATTTCTTTTTCTTTGAATGAATCTTGGTTCCACTGTTATTTTATGAAACGAAGACTTTTCTTATAAAGTTTTTCTAATTTAAGATAGTTGAAAATAAAAATATCCTCATTTTTGCTCAGAAATCAGCCTAATCAATGCAATCGTTTCCCTTGTGCATTTTAAAATCAAGAAAAAGAAAATTTTTCAGTTTCTTCCTATATAAAGGCATTGACAAATGTTTGAAACCTTAAAATTTTTTTAAATTTTTTTCTAAAAAAGCTTGCAACCGTTTTCTATTTGTGTTATACTAGGTTCGTAAAAGAAAACGTTTGCGTTTTCTCATTAAATTATTTTTGTTATTCTTTAGGAGGAATACACTATGTCATCTAAATTCATGAAGAGCGCTGCTGTGCTTGGAACTGCTACTCTTGCTAGCTTACTTTTGGTAGCTTGCGGAAGCAAAACTGCTGATAAACCAGCTGATACTAGCTCATCTGAAGCAAAAGAAATCACTCTTTACGTTGAAGACCAGTATAAAGCCTACGCTGAAAAAGTTGCTGCAGCTTATGAAAAAGAATCAGGTACAAAAGTTAACATCAAATCTGGTGACCAACTTGGTGGACTTGACAAACTTTCACTTGATAACCAATCAGGTCAAGCTGCTGACGTTATGATGGCACCATACGACCGCGTAGGTAGCCTTGGTACTGACGGACAACTTTCAGAAGTTAAACTAAGCGACGGTGCTAAAACAGATGATACTACTAAATCTCTTGTAACAGCTGCTGACGGAAAAGTTTACGGTGCACCTGCAGTTATTGAGTCTCTTGTTATGTACTACAACAAAGACTTGCTAAAAGAAGCTCCAAAAACTTTTGCTGAATTGGAAGAACTTGCTAAAGACAGCAAATATGCTTTCGCTGGAGAAGATGGCAAAACTTCAGCATTCTTAGCTGACTGGACAAACTTCTACTACGCATACGGACTTCTTTCTGGTAACGGAGCTTACGTATTCGGACAAAACGGTAAAGACGCTAAAGACATCGGTCTTGCAAATGACGGTGCTATCGCAGGTATCAACTACGCTAAATCTTGGTACGAAAAATGGCCTAAAGGTATGCAAGATGGTACAGCTGCTGCAAACTTGATCCAAACTTCATTCCAAGAAGGTAAAACAGCTGCTATCATCGATGGTCCTTGGAAAGCTCAAGCATTCAAAGATGCTAAAGTAAACTACGGTGTTGCTACTATCCCAACTCTTCCAAACGGTAAAGACTACTCAGCATTCGGTGGTGGTAAAGCTTGGATCATCCCATCAAGCACTAAGAACCTTGAAGGCGCTCAAAAATTTGTAGACTTCCTTGTTTCAACTGAACAACAAAAAGCATTCTACGATGCAACTAACGAAATCCCAGCTAACACTGAAGCACGTGCATACGCTGAAGGTAAAAACGATGAGTTGACTACAGCTGTTATCAAACAGTTCAAGAACGCTCAACCAATGCCAAACATCTCACAAATGTCAGCTGTTTGGGAACCAGCTGCGAACATGCTCTTTGACGCTGTAAGTGGTAAGAAAGATGCTAAGACAGCTGCTAACGATGCTGTTACATTGATCAAAGAAACAATCAAACAAAAATTTGGTGAATAAAAAATTTGTTCAAGGGGGGTGAAATTCAAATCCCCCTTTGAATTTATCAATAGAAAACATATATAATTTAGGTTTTAACTAGAAACCAGTATCCTATGAAAGGAGTTATTATGGAAAAGCAACAACCTAGCAAAGCAGCCTTGCTTTCAGTGATTCCTGGGTTAGGGCAAATTTACAACAAACAAAAAGTCAAAGGTTTTATTTTTCTTGCTGTAACGCTCGTTTTTGTCCTTTATTTTCTAGCCCTTGCTGCGCCTGAATTGCACAATTTGATCACTCTTGGTGACAAACCAGGTCGCGACAATTCACTCTTCATGCTGATTCGTGGTGCCTTCCACTCAATTCTCGTTGCTGTTTACGTGCTCTTCTACTTCTACAATATTAAAGACGCACATACAATTGCTAAACGCATCAACAACGGAATTCCTGTCCCACGTACTTTTAAAGATATGATCAAAGGTATTTATGAGAATGGTTTCCCTTACCTCTTGATCATCCCATCTTACGTCGCTATGACATTTGCGATTATCTTCCCTGTTGTGGTAACATTGATGATCGCCTTTACCAACTATGACTTCCAACACTTGCCACCAAACAAATTGTTGGACTG
Organism: bacterium; assembly: GCA_905221255.1. Lineage (GTDB taxonomy): Bacteria > Bacillota > Bacilli > Lactobacillales > Streptococcaceae > Streptococcus. The sequence goes on along the minus strand of CAJNCL010000005.1, from coordinate 86,754 downwards.
GGTTGGGTTGACTAACTTTACAAATATCTGGAGCTTAAGTACCTTCCGTTCAGCCTTCGGTGCCGTTCTTTCTTGGACCATCATCTGGGCCTTGTCTGCCTCTACTTTGCAGATTGTGATTGGTATCTTCACAGCGATTATTGCTAACCAACCATTTATCAAAGGAAAACGTATCTTTGGTGTTATTTTCCTTCTTCCTTGGGCTGTTCCAGCTTTCATCACTATCTTGACATTCTCAAACATGTTTAACGATAGTGTCGGAGCGATCAACACTCAAGTATTGCCTATCTTGGCTAAGGTCCTTCCTTTCCTTGATGGAGCTCTCATTCCTTGGAAAACAGACCCAACTTGGACGAAGATTGCCTTGATTATGATGCAAGGTTGGCTAGGATTCCCATACATCTACGTTTTGACTTTGGGTATCTTGCAGTCGATTCCTAACGACCTCTACGAAGCGGCTTATATCGATGGTGCCAATGCTTGGCAAAAATTCCGCAACATCACTTTCCCTATGATTTTGGCTGTAGCAGCACCAACATTGATCAGCCAATACACCTTTAACTTTAACAACTTCTCTATCATGTACCTCTTCAATGCTGGAGGACCTGGTAGCGTTGGTGGTGGAGCCGGTTCAACTGATATCTTAATCTCATGGATTTACCGTTTGACTACAGGTACATCTCCTCAATACTCTATGGCGGCAGCTGTTACCTTGATTATCTCTATCATTGTCATCTCTATCTCTATGATTGCATTCAAGAAACTACACGCATTTGATATGGAGGACGTCTAAGATGAATAACTCAATCAAACTCAAACGTAGACTGACTCAAACCCTCACTTACCTCTACTTGATCGGCCTTTCAATCGTGATTATCTATCCACTTTTGATTACCATTATGTCAGCCTTCAAGACTGGTAACGTTGTAGCCTTTAAATTAGATAGTAACATTGACTTTAGCTTTGCCAACTTCCAAGGACTCTTTACAGAAACCTTGTACGGCACTTGGTACCTCAATACTTTGATTATCGCCTTGATTACCATGGCTGTTCAAACAAGTATCATCGTCCTTGCTGGTTATGCCTACAGCCGTTACAATTTCTTGGCTCGTAAACAAAGTTTGGTCTTCTTCTTGATTATCCAAATGGTGCCGACTATGGCAGCCTTGACAGCCTTCTTCGTTATGGCCCTCATGTTGAACGCCCTTAACCAAAGCTGGTTCCTCATCTTCCTCTACGTTGGTGGAGGTATCCCGATGAACGCTTGGTTGATGAAAGGCTACTTCGACACAGTACCAATGTCTCTAGACGAATCTGCAAAACTAGATGGTGCAGGACACTTCCGTCGCTTCTGGCAAATTGTTCTCCCACTTGTTCGCCCAATGATCGCTGTACAAGCTCTCTGGGCCTTCATGGGACCTTTCGGGGACTATATCCTCTCTAGTTTCTTGCTTCGTGAGAAAGAATACTTTACTGTTGCCGTTGGTCTCCAAACCTTCGTTAACAACGTGAAAAATATGAAGATTGCCTACTTCTCAGCAGGTGCTATCCTCATCGCCCTTCCAATCTGTATTCTCTTCTTCTTCCTACAAAAGAACTTTGTTTCAGGACTTACAAGTGGTGGCGACAAGGGATAATCTATCCCCGCCACCCTTTTTCATTTTGAATCTTGTTTCTAAAGTTGAAAGATTAGACACAAGACCGCAAATAGTAGTAAAATCAGCTTTTCAACAAGCAATTTATCTACTAGACTTGAAATAAAGTACATTTCTCTATATAATAATACTCATATAGAAAACACTTTTAGAAAGATGCCTATGCTTCCATATCCATTCTCGTATTTTACTAGTATCTGGGGATTTCGTAAGCCCCTGTCAAAACGTTTCGGACTCAACTGGTTTCAACTCCTCTTTACTAGCATTTTCCTCATCAGCTTGTCCATGGTTCCAATTGCCATTCAAAACAGCTCGCAGGAAACGTATCCACTGGATACCTTTATCGATAATGTCTACACTCCCCTGACAGATGAAGCAATCATGGACTTGTCAGAGAATGCACAAATCGTAGATGGAAAGCTGAACTACTCAGGTACGAAGAATCAGCAGCCTTCTCTTTTGATTGGCCCGAGCCAAAGCAAGGAATTGCCAAAGGACTTGCAACTTCATTTTGATACGGAAGAACTCGTCATCAGTAAGGAAAGTAAGGAACTAACTCGCATTCGCTACCACGCCATTCAAACGGAGAGTTTCCAGAGTAAGGAAGATCTAACCCAGGCCATTTCTAAAGATTGGTACCAACAGAACCGTGTCTATATCAGTCTCTTTCTCGTTCTTGGTGCTAGCTTCCTCTTTGGATTGAATTTCTTCATTGTCTCTCTTGGAGCTAGTCTTCTCCTTTATATCACCAAAAAATCACGCCTCTTTTCATTTAGGACCTTTAAAGAGTGCTACCATTTTATCTTGAACTGTTTAGGATTACCCACTCTGATTACGCTTATTTTGGGACTTTTGGGCCAAAATATGACAACGCTTATCACTGTACAAAACATTCTTTTTGTTCTTTATCTGGTCATCATCTTTTATAAAACACATTACCGCGATCCAGATTATCATAAATAGGAGATTTTTATGCCCGTTACGATTAAAGATGTGGCCAAGGCTGCAGGTGTCTCACCTTCAACTGTAACCCGCGTTATTCAAAACAAATCAACAATTAGTGATGAAACCAAAAAACGAGTTCGCAAGGCTATGAAGGAACTCAACTACCATCCCAATCTCAATGCTCGTAGCCTAGTTAGCAGCTATACTCAAGTTATTGGTTTGGTATTGCCTGACGACTCGGATGCCTTCTACCAAAATCCTTTCTTCCCATCTGTCCTACGAGGAATCGCTCAAGTCGCATCTGAAAACCACTATGCTATTCAGATTGCAACAGGTAAAGACGAAAAAGAGCGCCTTAAAGCTATTTCACAGATGGTTTACGGCAAACGTGTGGATGGTTTGATTTTCCTTTATGCCGAAGAGGAGGATCCCTTGGTCAAGCTGGTCGCTGATGAGCAGTTCCCCTTCCTCATCCTAGGAAAATCCATTTCACCCTTTATCCCTCTTGTTGATAATGACAATGTCCAAGCTGGTTTTGATGCAACCGAATATTTCATCAAAAAAGGATGCAAACGAATTGCCTTCATTGGAGGGACTAAGCGACTCTTCGTAACGCAAGACCGTTTAACAGGCTATGAGTCAGCCCTCAAACAACACCAACTTCCGATTGATACCAACTTAACCTACTTTGCAACCGAATTTCTAGAAGAAAAAGGGTATCAGTTCAGTGAACTCCTATTCAATCACGATCCGCAGATTGATGCTATCATCACAACCGACAGTCTCCTAGCCGAAGGAGTCTGTGACTATATCGCTAAGCACAAACTGGATGTTCCTGTCTTGAGTTTCGACTCTGTCAATCCTCGACTTGACCTCGTAGCTTATGTGGATATCAATAGTCTGGAACTTGGGCGCGTTTCCTTTGAAACCATTCTCCAGATCATCAACGATGCTAAAAACAATAAACAGATTTGTTACCGCCAGTTGATTGGACACAAAATTATCGAAAAATAAAGACCAGCCCCAAGGCTGGTCTTTTGAGTATTATTAATTATCTGTTTCTACAAATCGTCCTAGGATGTGGACATTTTCGGATACAGAGACGAAGGCTGTCGGATCAACTTGTTTCATGATGTGTTTAAAATCATTAAACTCTGCTCGTGTGATAACGGTAATCAAGACTGCTTTTCTCTCATGATTATAGGTTCCTTCCGCATCGTGGATCATGGTAGCGCCTCGGTGCAATTTTTTATGGATTTTTTCGATTACCTTGTCAGGATTGCTGGTCACAATCATGGCCTGCATCCGTTTTTGCTTGGTGAAGACCGCATCTGTCACACGACTGGATACAAAAATGGTAATCATGGAGTAGAGGGCGTATTTCCAACCAAAGGTCAACCCAGCAATCAACATGATAGTTCCATTGACCAAGAAGGAAATACTGCCGACATTTTTCCCTGTTTTCTTGCGAATGGTCAGACTGACAATATCTGTACCTCCACTGGAAATACTATTGCGCAAAGCAAAGCCGATTCCCAAGCCCATGACAACACCCCCAAAGAGAGCATTGATAATGGGATCCTCTGTCAGCGTCACAACGGGCACAAACTGGATAAAAAGGGAACTCATGGATACCGTGATAAAGGTAAAAACCGTAAATTTATGTCCAATCTGATACCAAGCCAAAATCATCAGTGGGACATTAATGGCATAAAAGGTTGCGGATACGGGCAGTTGGAAACCAAACCAGTGAGTACTCAAACTGGAGATAATTTGCGCCAAACCTGTCGCACCACTCGAATAAACATGCCCTGGTTGGAAAAAGAAGTTGACCGCAACTGCTGATAGAAAACCGTATACTAAAGAAGCAGAAATCTTCTCATCATATTTTTCCTTAGAGATGCTCTGCAACACTCGTAACATCTTTATCTGATAAGCAAAGCGGCGCAGATAATAGCGCCACCGCTTAATTTGTTTTGCTTGTTTCATCTTCTTCTACTTGTAGACTGAGTTCTTCTAGTTGCTTGATATCCACTGTTGATGGCGCTTGAGTCATTGGGTCTGTTGCCTTATTGTTCTTAGGAAAGGCAATGACTTCACGAATATTTTCTTCCCCTGCTAAGAGCATCACAAAACGGTCAAGCCCGATAGCCAAACCACCGTGTGGTGGGAAACCATAGTCCATGGCTTCAAGAAGGAAACCAAACTGGTCATTGGCTTCTTCAGATGAGAAACCAAGAGCCTTGAACATGCGTTCTTGAAGGTCTTTTTGGTTGATACGGAGACTACCACCACCAAGTTCATAACCGTTCAAGACGATATCGTAAGCAATGGCACGAACCTTAGCCAAATCACCTTCTAATTCGTGAGCTGTTTCTTCCTGTGGAAGAGTGAACGGATGGTGGGCGCTCATGTAGCGGCCTTCTTCTTCAGACCATTCAAACATTGGCCAATCAACCACCCAAAGGAAGTTAAATTTATCGTTATCAATCAAGCCAAGCTTTTTAGCAATACGTCCACGAAGGGCACCTAGTGTTGCATTCGCCACTTCAAGCGTATCCGCCACAAAGAGAACCAAATCCTTATCTTCAAGACCAAGTGCTGCAGTCAAGTCTGCTTGGATCCCAGTCAAGAACTTGGCAACTGGTCCATTTAATTCTCCATCAACCACCTTGACCCAAGCAAGACCTTTGGCACCGTACTGCTTGGCTACTTCGGTCATCTTGTCGATGTCTTTACGTGAATAGTTGTCCGCAGCTCCTTTGACTACAATGGCTTTAACGGCAGGAGCTTCTGAAAAGACCTTGAAGTCCACATCCTTAACCACTGCTGTCAAATCCTGAAGCAACATGTCAAAACGCGTATCAGGCTTGTCAGAACCATAAAGGGCCATGGCATCGTCATACTTCATACGTGGGAAGGGAAGGGTTACTTCGATCCCTTTTGTTTCCTTCATCACGCGCGCAATCAAGCCTTCTGTGATATCTTGAATCTCTTGCTCCGTAAGGAAAGACGTTTCTAAGTCGACCTGAGTAAACTCAGGCTGACGGTCACCACGCAAGTCCTCGTCACGGAAACATTTAACGATTTGGTAGTAACGGTCAAACCCAGCATTCATCAAGAGTTGCTTAGTGATTTGTGGGCTCTGAGGAAGAGCGTAGAAATGCCCTTTATTGACACGAGATGGCACCAAATAGTCACGCGCACCTTCTGGCGTTGATTTCGAAAGGAATGGCGTCTCCACATCGATAAACTCCAACTCATCCAAGTAGTTACGGATAGAGTGGGTCACCTTGGCACGAAGCTTAAAGTTTTCTAGCATTTCTGGACGACGAAGGTCAAGGTAACGGTAACGCAAACGTGTATCGTCATTGGCCTCAATCCCATCTTTAATCTCAAAAGGTGTTGTTTTAGCTGTATTCAGCACTGCCAGAGCTGTCACATTCAACTCAACTGCACCCGTTGGCAACTTATCATTGGCTTGCTCACGTGCAGCAACTTGTCCAGTGACCTCAATGACAAATTCGCTACGAAGGCTTTCAGCTGTTGCCATAACCTCTGCAGATACTTTTTCAGGGTTGATAACCAACTGCATGATTCCTTCACGGTCACGAAGGTCGATAAAGATTAAACCACCAAGGTCACGACGACGGCCAACCCATCCTTTCAAGGTCATTTCTTGTCCGATGTGTTCCTCACGAACACGACCAGCATACATACTACGTTTCATGTTTTCTCTCCTCTTTTATTCTGTTACTATTTTACCATAAAAGCGCAGGCTCTTCATGAAAATCAGCAGAAAAGTTTGATTGTCTTTAGAAATCAAAACGAACAGACAAAAAATCCGATGAAAACGTCATCGGATTCTCTGATTATGATTCTTAACCTTTTTACGCTTTTCAGCAATCTCGGCTGCCTTTTTAGGTAGAACAATCTCCGTCGCATAAGCCGAAGCAAAACGCAAGACACCTGCAATAGGCGCAAAGACAATTGCTAGATAGTTGTAAAAGAAATCGCCTTTAAAGGCATAGGCAAGTGCCCCGATGATAAAGAAGAGAACGACCGCCTGTATCACTGCTAATAAAATTACTCGTTTCATGTGACCTCCTGACTCTATTATAGCATGAGTATCATCAAAAAGCCGATTAAATTATTCAAAGCGTGGAGAGAAATGCTGTAAAGAAGACCTTTTCGACTCACATAAGCCAGACCCAAACTCAATCCCAGACTAGCATAAACTAAAAACTGTTGTAAAGTCCCTGGAAAATGAATCAAGGCAAAAAGCACACTCGATACGAGGAGAAACAGAGCTGTCTGTTTGCCGTTGTTCTGCTTAGGAAAGAGATAGCGCGCTAACATCCCTCTAAAGATGAGTTCTTCCGTCAGAGGAGCAAAGACTACCACCATAAAGAAACCAAATACAGGCTGTGCGACTGTCAGTTGAGATACGATTTGTTGATTGACTGACGGATCTTCTGGTAAAAAGAACTGGGCTGTAATCGCCACTAGCAAAACCAGGGTTGGCAACCAGATATAACGATTAAAAGCTGTTGTCTGGATGCTAACCTTTTCTGTCTGATACCATCTGTAAACTCCATAAACATAGGCCCCTGACAGGGCGATATAAAGTGGTAAGACTCCAAAGATTGGAGCCCCTAGTCCAAGAGCTGATAAAGCCATACTCTGAACCAGACCATAGCCAAAGAAAAAGGATAGAACAGCTAGCAAAAACCAGCCAAGATTTTTAAGTAATTTCATAAAAGACTCCTATTTGAAATAACGTTTTACCATAGGTAATTGCATCACATTGATATAAATATGGATCGCTCCTACAAGCAAGAAGGCTAGTAACTGAATCTCTCCTGTCAGTAAGGAAAAGAGAACGATTAGAAAATAGAGAGTTGGCAAGACATACTGGTTTAATTGGAATAAAATTCGAAAACTCTGTTCTAAATTAGCCTTGCGCTCCCCTTCATCGTAGGAGTTTATATAGTCCAAGACATCTTTTGGTGTAGAGAAGAATTCCAAATCAAACTGACGAACGATCGCAATGGTCTTATAGAGATATTTTTGAGCACTGAAAATCATCACTAATGCCAAAAAAGAAAGAGATAAGGTTATATAGCTGATATTTAGTACAATTACTTCACTACCTGAGATGAAAAGAGCCAAAAAAATCGCTACGCCTGCACTATTAAAAGCAATAGTTCCAAACTCGAGATTACGATACATTTGTACATAATAGGTTTCATTCAGATCATCATCCATTTCCTCTTGATACAAGGAGTGAAATTTTCTGCTTTTCTTTAAGAAATCGAAAGTCAAAAACATACTAATGAAACCTAACAGTAAACAAATAGATGATATCCATGGAATCACGATTTTGACATCTAAAATGGTTCCATAGTTTTCGGTATAGGCCTTAAACATCCCTGCAAACATGCCCAAGAAGCCTCCCAAGATCAAAGCCATTAAAAATAACAATCCACGTTTCTTTTTCATATTCATCCTCTTTCTAAACTAATCCAACCAACCATTGACCAAAGTCCTTACCTGACTCAAAGATAGCGACCAAACCTTCTGTTCCAAGTGACACCAAAATCAAACAAACAGCAAACAAGAGAATAGCTTGGTTTCTAGCTTTTTTTGCTCCATCTCCCAAGGGTTCATTGCCAAGCCAACCTGCTAGATAGGCATAGAGAGTTACTGTTATAATCCCAATCTCTGTCGAAGAGAGAAACAGCAAGACTGTCACCAAACGAACGATATTGGCTTGAATGTTAAAATAATTTCCTAAACCTGCACAAACACCCGCAAGTTCTTTGTGCTCAGTATCGACTTGAAAACCTGCTAAAAACTTTTTCATATTCATTCTCCTTTTTCACTTGCTAGATTTTTGGATTTCTTTTCAATCCAGTCAACTACTGGGATGAGAGCAAAGTAGGTCCAAACAAATTGGTCGCTTTGATATGGATTAAACCAGCCTAGGTCCATCCCAATCAGTAGAAATACGCTGACTAATAGAGCTATGGCAACTACATAATAGATTACTTTATACTTGTTCATCATTTTTCTCCTTTTTCTTCAACCGATTGAAAATGGACAAGAGGACTAAATTAATCCAAAACAAATACTTACTTTCAACAAAATAGAACCAACCCAGTAATGTTCCAATCATAGCAAAAGCATTCACAATAAAGGCAAAAACACTCATATAATAAATTACTTTATACTTATTCATTCCTCATCCTCCTCTATACGAAAGACTGACTCGACTGGCTCATGGAATATCTGAGCAATCTTCAGGGCAATAACGATGGATGGGGTGTACTCATCCCGTTCTAACAAACTGATGGTCTGTCTGGAAACTCCTGCTAACTTGGCCAGTTCGGTTTGATTGAGACCATCGCGAGCCCGAAGCTCTTTTAAACGATTTTTAAGCATTCCTTTCTCCTTTTCTCTTAACTTGCTTATATTGTATCACATCTTTTTCTTTTTGACAAGTATATTTGTCAAAAAGTTTATGATTTTTGTCATTTTGCAAAAGAAAACGGTCAGGAATAAGATCCTGACCAGTTTTTCTACTATTAAAAGCCTAATTTTTCAAAGACTTGAGAGAAATTTTGGCTGATGGTCTCAAGGGACACTTGCACTTCTTCTCGTGTTTGATTGTTTTTAACCGTCAATTGTCCGCTTTCGACTTCGCTCTCTCCTAGCGTGATGAGGGTCTTAGCCGCAAAGACATCGGCTGACTTGAACTGAGCTTTAAGCTTCCGGTTGAGGTAGTCACGTTCTGCTTTGAATCCTTGTTGGCGAAGGGCTTGTACCAATTCCAAGGCCTTGACATTTGCTCCTTCACCCAAGACTGCGATATAAACATCTAGAGCGTTTTCGATAGGGAGGCCCACACCTTGCTTTTCAAGGATAAGAAGCAGGCGCTCTACACCAAGGCCAAATCCAAATCCAGCAGTTTCAGGACCACCAAAGTAGGCAACCAAACCATCGTAGCGACCACCCGCACAGACCGTCAAGTCATTGCCCTCAATCTCAGTGATGAACTCGAAAATCGTGTGGTTGTAATAGTCCAGACCGCGCACCATATTGGTATCGATGATATAGTCTACACCCAGATTTTCCAACATCTGACGCACAGCATCAAAGTGGGATTGGCTTTCTTCATCAAGGAAGTCCAAGATAGACGGCGCATTTTCTACTGCCACCTTGTCTTCTTTTTCCTTAGAGTCCAAGACACGGAGAGGATTTTCCTCCAAACGACGTTGGCTATCCTTCGACAAGGTCTCCTTGAGCGGTGTCAAATAGTCGATCAAGGCTTGACGGTAGGCTGCACGACTCTCAGGATTTCCAAGAGTATTAAGATGCAATTTGACACCTTGGATGCCGATTTCTTTCAAGAAATGGGCTGCCATAGCAATGGTTTCCACATCGGTAGCTGGATTGCTAGAACCAAAGCACTCGACACCAATCTGGTGGAACTGGCGTAAACGACCTGCCTGTGGACGCTCATAGCGGAACATAGGGCCCATGTAATAGAACTTACTTGGCTTTTGCACTTCTGGGGCAAAGAGTTTATTTTCCACATAGGAACGAACAACAGGCGCAGTTCCTTCTGGACGGAGGGTGATATGACGATCACCCTTATCATAGAAATCATACATTTCCTTGGTAACGATATCCGTTGTATCTCCGACAGAGCGGCTGATGACCTCGTAATGCTCAAAAATAGGCGTGCGCACTTCTGCATAGTTATAGCGCTTGAAAATTTCACGGGCAAAGCCCTCAACGTACTGCCATTTAGCAGACTCAGCAGGTAAAATATCCTGCGTTCCTTTTGGTTTTTGTAATTTCATAGGGAATCCTCTTTAAACTTAATAGTCTTATTTTACCATAAATAGAGGGATTAAAACAGTGAGAGGAGAAAATCGCAAGAGAGTCTTTTCAGAAAATTCACCAAAAACTTGCCAAATTGTCAGAATTATGAGAAAATAGAGGATATTTATCAGGTGGAGGGACTGCTATGAGAGACGATATCAAAATCAATGACCGCGCTTTGGCCTTGCAAGACCAAATTATCGAAAAACTAGAGAAGGTTTTTGATACAGATGTGGAATTGGATGTTTACAATCTAGGACTGATTTATGAAATCAATCTGGACGAAACAGGCCTCTGCAAGATTGTCATGACCTTCACCGACACCGCCTGCGATTGCGCCGAAAGCCTGCCTATTGAAATCGTCGCAGGTCTGAAACAAATCGAGGGTATCGAAGATGTCAAGGTTGAAGTTACCTGGTCGCCTGCCTGGAAGATCACACGAATCAGTCGCTACGGACGCATTGCCCTTGGACTGCCACCTCGTTAATACTCTTCAAAAATCAAATTCAAACCACGTCAGCGTCGGCTTGTCGTACTCAAGTACTGCCTGCGCCTAGCTTTCTAGTTTGCTCTTTGATTTTTATTGAGTATAAGCAGGCAAATCACTTTTGAAGATAAAAAGAAGCAAGCCGAAAATGGCTTGCTTTTTGAGTTTATTTTTTACCTGACTTGTCCATATTCCAGAAGTCTGTCACGGCTCCGCGAGAAGCGGATGATACGATGTGGGCATATTTACCGAGGACACCACGGCTGTAAAGTGGTGGTAAGGTTGTTTCTGCCTTGCGTTTTTCAAGTTCTTCTTCGGATACGGCCATGGAAATTTCTTTGGTATCTTGGTCAACCGTAACGATATCACCTGTACGGAGGTAGGCAATCGGTCCACCATCCTGAGCTTCAGGAGCGATATGTCCGACAACCAGACCATAAGTACCACCAGAGAAACGGCCATCCGTCAAGAGAGCAACCTTGTCTCCTTGACCTTTACCAACAATCATGGATGAAAGGGACAGCATCTCAGGCATACCAGGACCACCCTTAGGTCCCACGAAACGAACAACGACTACATCGCCATCAACGATTTCATCTGTCAGAACGGCCTGAATAGCATCTTCTTCTGAGTCAAAGACCTTAGCCGGTCCAACGTGGCGACGCACTTTAACACCTGATACTTTAGCAACCGCGCCATCAGGGGCAAGGTTCCCGTTCAAGATGATAAGCGGACCATCTGCACGTTTTGGATTTTCAAGTGGCATGATGACTTTTTGACCTGGTGTGAGGTCTGCAAAGTCAGCCAAGTTTTCAGCGACTGTCTTACCAGTACATGTGATACGGTCGCCATGAAGGAATCCATTTGCCAAGAGGTATTTCATAACCGCAGGGACACCACCGACTTCGTAGAGATCTTGGAAGACATACTGACCAGATGGTTTCAAGTCGGCCAAGTGAGGCACACGCTCTTGGATTGTATTGAAGTCCTCAAGTGACAAGTCAACATTAGCCGCATGGGCAATGGCAAGCAAGTGAAGAGTGGCATTTGTAGAACCACCGAGAGCCATGGTTACAGTGATGGCATCTTCAAAAGCTTCACGAGTCAAGATATCTGATGGTTTGAGACCAAGCTCCAGCATCTTGACAACAGCTCGTCCTGCTGCTTCGATATCTTCTTTCTTGTCAGCTGATTCAGCTGGGTGAGATGAAGAACCTGGCAAACTCATACCGAGAACTTCGATAGCTGTCGCCATGGTATTAGCAGTATACATACCACCACAGCCACCAGGGCCAGGGCAGGCATTACATTCAAGACGCTTCACGTCCTCAGCTGTCATGTCACCGTGGTTCCATTTTCCGATACCCTCAAAGACAGAAACCAAGTCAATGTCTTTGCCATCAAGATTACCCGGTGCAATAGTCCCACCATAGGCGAAAATAGCCGGGATATCCATATTAGCAATAGCAATCATAGAACCAGGCATGTTCTTGTCACAGCCACCGATAGCGACGAAGGCATCGACGTTGTGACCACCCATCGCCGCCTCGATAGAGTCCGCAATGATATCACGAGATGTTAGAGAGAAACGCATACCAGGCGTTCCCATGGCAATCCCGTCCGCTACGGTAATGGTTCCAAACTGAACAGGCCAAGCACCTGCCGATTTGACACCTTCTTTGGCCAATTTCCCGAAATCATGCAAGTGAATGTTACATGGGGTATTTTCCGCCCATGTCGAAATCACTCCCACAATCGGTGTTTCAAAGTCCTTATCTGTCATTCCAGTGGCACGAAGCATGGCACGGTTTGGCGATTTAACCATGCTGTCATAAACGCTACTGCGGTGACGTTTATCTAATTCAGTCATCTTATCCCTCCCGTTTCAGTTTTTACTATTATAGCACATTTTAAAGGCAATGAACAGAAGAAAATTCTTGAATTTTCAGAAAATTTCGATTAATAACTTCTAATTTTTTCATCTTTTTTTGTCAAGTAACTTTACTTTACAAAAAAGTTTTGATATACTATTAAAGTTGATGAAAATCAAACCTAACTGAATTATATCTTAAAAGGAGAAATCAAAATGGCAGTACCTGCACGTCGCACTTCAAAAGCGAAGAAAAACAAACGTCGTACACACTACAAAGTAACAGCTCCATCTGTAAACTTTGACGAAACTACTGGAGATTACTCACGTTCTCACCGCGTATCACTTAAAGGATACTACAAAGGACGTAAAATCGCTAAAGCTGCATCAGCTGAATAATAGAAGGGAGATACCATGCGCGTAAATATTACACTTGAACACAAAGAATCTGGTGAACGCTTGTACCTTACTTCTAAAAACAAACGTAACACTCCAGACCGTCTTCAATTGAAGAAATACTCACCAAAACTTCGCAAACACGTTGTGTTTACAGAGGTTAAGTAAGCATACCTAACTCAAAACGCCTTACTGGGCGTTTTTTGCTTTATTGGTTAGCAATCTATAGCTTTTCAGGAGAGATTTATGGCATTTTATCTTTGGATGTTCCCTCTACTCTTTATCTTTCACGATATGGAAGAAATTATCGGTCTTGTCCCTTGGATTCATCTCAACGAAACCTTGCTGGCTCAAAAGGCTCCAGCTGTTCTCAAGATTCACAAAGAAATGACAACAGAGGGATTTGCCCTTGCTGTTTTTGAAGAATTTTTCCTTGTCTTATCCATCACTTTATTAGCGTATTTTACTCAATCTAGAGTTCTTGAACTAGTTTGGCTAGGGGGATTTGTGGCCTTTGCACTTCATCTCTTGCTCCATATCGGACAATCAATCCTTCTTCGCAAGTATATCCCTGCTCTGATTACTTCTATCCTTTGTTTTCCTGTCAGTGCTTATTTGATTACAGACATTGTACATTTATGGCGAGTTTCGACCAGCGAATTTTTCCTATTTTCACTTGTCGGTTCAGGCATCGTCGTCATCAATCTCCTCTTTGCTCTCTGGCTTGGGAGAAAGTATTCCACCTGGCTTGTTCACAAAAACGAATAAAATCCCCTGCAAATCTACATTGCAGAGGATTTATTTTTATTCTTGCACTTCTTTCTGAGCAGCCTTTCCTTGGTCTAGAAGGGCTTGGACGATTTTCTCATCGCGGAGTTTAACAGAATCGTTGATCATTTCTGCGGATTTGACGATGGTTGTTTCTAGTTGAGCACGTTTCTGACGTCCCAACTCAATGGCAGCAACGATACCTTGGTTTTGAGCGACTAGACTTTCAGCAAGTTTGGTGACGGATTCAACAGCTACTGTTGGACTTTGGGCAATTCGTTCCATCTGCGGAATCACTTCCTTGCTGGTTTCAGCTAGCATCTGAAGGGCAGCATTGTTGGCATTGACAATGGCATCTGCCACGACACCTGATTTCATCGATTGTTGCAAAATACCAAGTTGGGCAATCGAAAGCTTCATGGTTGGAATGGTATTGCGACGAAGCATGCCCAATTTTTGGCGCATGTCCGATGAAACTTTGACGAGATTACGCATTTGTGGAGTCGTCGTCCAAGCTACGTAAAGGCGACTAACATACTCTGTATGTTGTTGTTCCAGTGTATTGACCACTTCAGCCATACGAGCTAATTCTTGGGACTTGGTTTGATATTCTACCGTACTTGAATCTAGTTGGTCAACTTGAGCCTTCAGTTCTGCAGCACGATTGCCAGCTTCTGTCTGGCTTGCTTCTATAAAGGAAATAACTCCCACTAGATTTTCAATGGATTTGGTATTGTCCTCAATCAGCATTTCAGCAGAAACAATATTTCGCGCCAGCACATCTTCTTGCTTGACCACAGCAGCAGCCATACCATCTAGCTTTTGCTCAACTGTTTTTGAGTCAAAATAAAACTCTTGCAGACTGTTCTGGCTCTTTTTAAACAATTTTTGCAAAAAGTTTGGCTTTTCTTCCAACTCTGCAATTTCAGCATTCTTATATTTGGCTACAAAACCTTGAAGCTCACGATTGGTATTTTTCAGCAGGTCATCCACCTGAGGAATTTGCAGTTTCTTCTGCTCGGTCAAAATACGGTTAACCGTACCATTGACACCTTCCACCGCTGATTGACCAAAGTCCAAGAGAGCATTTTGGTCTGTGACAAACTGATCCACCAACTGAGGCACGCGCGCCTTGATTTGCTCTTGTTGCTCAGAACTTAGCTTTTCAAGAAAAGTGATCGTCTGGGCTGAGCCTGTATTAGTCTCGATGATTTCGGTTGTCTTGTCCACTTTGGCCACTGTATTATTAGCAATCTGATCAATATCAAAATTAAATTCTGTCATGGTTACTCCTTTGTGTCTACCCTATTCTTTGCGATCTTTTCCTAAGATACGCAGGCTAATATCAAAATCGCGCATATCTGTTTCATTGAGCTCTCTCAAAACTTGGTCTAGTTCAAGGTCAAATTGTTCGATGGCTGCTTTAGCTTGTTCCAAGCGTTCTTCCGCCCGATTATAATTTTTGGGATTTGCCTTAATCTTTAAATAGCCCTCTAAAATCGTTTGGAATTTCTCCATTTTTAAACTATGGATGGCCGTCAGCTCTTCTTTGGCTCCAACATCCGATGACTCGATTTTGTCGAGAATCGCTTGATGGTCCGCAGCAATATTTGCCAAGGTCTGAGACAATTCAGGCGCCAATTCTTCGGGCTCCTTATTTTCGATGTCTACCAGACTCTCTCTTTCTAGTCGCTCTAGCTGGACGTCTATGGTCGCCCTTACTGAGCGAACCTTTTTATCAATGCGACTATAAACAGCTTCGTCAATATAAGATTTTAAACGATTGGCCTCTTGATGAATTTCTTGAAGTTCAATCAAGACCTGATTAGCTAGGCTTTTATAGGCTGCTGATCCTTTTTCAGACAAGGTCTCTTCTAACTGCTGGATATCTTTATCGGCCTGACGAATACGCGCTTTTAAAAGCTCAATCTGATCTTCCAAAGAACGATCCTTCAAAAGAGGATAACGCCAACGCTTATAGACTAGATAAGCCCCGAAACCTATCAAGCCACAAATTGCCAAAGGCAGAGCTACCTGAACCAAGAGACCTAGTAAAAACAAGCCACCCCAGAAATAAAGGCATCCTTTCAATAATACATTACCCGATTTCATAAACATTCCTTATCTTAAGTTTATAAATCTATTTTAGCACAAAAGCTGAAAATGAGGGCGGAAAAGTCACCTAAAACACGGATTTCTTTATACTATAGCTAGAAAGATTCTCGATTACTAAAAGCACTCCTTCCGACAATGCCTAAACCCAGAAATCAACCTTTTAAGACAAAGCAAAAAGCCCACTGTTGTAGGCTTTCTGTAAGATATTTCTTAAAATTAAAGCATTTTGTTGTAGAATTCAACGACAAGTGCTTCGTTGATTTCTGGGTTGATTTCGTCGCGTTCTGGCAAGCGAGTCAATGAACCTTCCAATTTTTCAGCGTCGAATGATACGAATGCTGGACGTCCAAGAGTAGCTTCTACTGCTTCAAGGATTGCTGGAACTTTCAATGATTTTTCACGAACTGAGATCACTTGACCTGGAGTTACGCGGTATGATGGGATATCAACGCGTTTTCCGTCAACAAGGATGTGACCGTGGTTTACGAATTGACGAGCTTGACGACGAGTAGTCGCAAGGCCAAGACGGTAAACAACGTTATCCAAACGACGTTCCAAAAGAAGCATAAAGTTGAAACCTAGGATTCCGCCTTTGATTTTTGTAGCTTGTACGAACAAGTTACGGAATTGTTTTTCACCTACACCGTAAGTGAAACGAAGTTTTTGTTTTTCAGCCAATTGCAAACCGTATTCTGACAATTTAGAACGGTTGTTTGGTCCGTGTTGTCCTGGTACGTAGTTACGACGTGCCAATTCTTTACCTGTACCTGTAAGTGAAAGGCCAAGGCGACGAGCTTGTTTCCAAGATGGTCCTGTATAACGTGACATGTGTATGTCCTCCTGATATAAATAATATTTCGATGGAAATAGTCACTTAGAAAGCCCTGATTCGTGCAGATGCCCTTCGCCTAAACAGCCAAGGTTACTTGTCATAAGACACCTGTTGACGAGCTTCATGCTTTCCTGCTGCTATTTCACACAAAGGCTATTGTACCATGAAAAGCTAGATTTGTAAAGGGATTTTACGCCTTTATTTCAAATTGAGGCTGAATGTAAACTTGCTTCCTAAGCCATACTGACTTTCTGCTGTGATTTCGCCACCAAGCTGATGGGCTAGTTCGCGTGCGATCGCAAGACCTAAGCCATGCCCACCCGTCTTCATATTGCGCGAAGTTTCTACACGATAAAGTCGTTTAAAGATCTTTTCCAAATCCTCAGGAAGGATCCCCTGACCCTCGTCTTTCACACTGATTGTCAGTTCTTGTTCTGTTAATTGGGCAAGAACCTCGATTCTGGTTCCTGGTTCTGAATATTTAAAGGCATTGTTTAACAAATTAACCAAAATGCGAGAAAGTTTGTCAGAATGGCTCTTGATTTTCGCCGACTCAGGTAACACTTGAATGTAAACATCCCGCTCCTCTTGTTCAATCTGGAGTTGAAATTCACTCATTGACTCAATCAGCAACTGATCTAAAAAGACCTCTTCGACTTCCTCATCAGCAGTTTCTTGAGGTTGTGTATTAAGAGTCAAAACATCCAATTCCTCCACTAGCTTGTTTAGACGCTCAGTTTGCCGACCAATCGTGGTTAAGTAGTGGAGCCGTTCCTCTTCCTTAATCACTCCATCTAGAATTCCCTCCACAGTAACCTGAATGGAGGTAATGGGAGTTTTAATATCGTGAGAGAGCTGCGCAATCATCATTCTCTTTTCTTGCTCGCTCTCATCAAGTGATTGAAAGGTGGCTTGCAAATTGTGGGACATGTCATTAAAAGCCTGGCCCAGCTCTTGAAATTCTAATGGGCCTTTGGTTTCAATTTCTGTGCTGAAATCCTTGCTGGCTATATCCTGAGCTTGTTTTTTCAAATGTTTCAGAGAAGAGAACACTGGCGACAAAAGAAAGATACTCACTGCAGCGCCAATGAAACTAGCAATCAAGGTCATTCCAACTAGAAAGTAAACTTCACTTTTCTCGATCAACATCCGTTGGACTGCCCAGAAAACGACCAAAATCGTTAGTAGAGTCGACACTAGATACCCCACTAAAATATAGTTTTTTAATTTCATTTTCTACCTCTTGGTCTTTCCATCTTATAGCCCAAACCCCAGACAGTTTTGATAGCAGGAGCATTGGAATTTGTATACTTGGTCAACTCTTGCCTCAAAGCATGGATATGAACATTGAGTGTATTGGTATCATCCACATAGTCCTCTTGCCATACCTTCTCGTAAAGTTCCGTCTTTGAAAAGACTCTCTCGGGATTGCTGGCTAATATCCATAGAAGTTCAAAGGATTTTACTGTCAATTCCAAAGGTTGATCCCCAATGCGAACTTCATGAGTCACATGGTTGATTACCAAGTCACCAAACTCGATCTGTTCTGTCTCTCCTCCACGGCTAAGGCGACGCAAGATATTATTCACTCTTAAAACCAATTCGCGTGGGCTAAAGGGTTTGACTATAAAATCATCTGCCCCCAAACTTAATCCATAAATCTTATCCTGTTCGCTTGTCTTAGCAGTTGTAAAGAGGAAGGGTTGATCCGGAGCGATATACTGAACTTCACTGATAAAATCATAACCATCCATATTGGGCATCATGATATCTGTGATAATGAGGTCGATAGATTTTTTTCTGAAAAGCTCTAATCCCTCCTTACCATCATGGGCGACCAAAACGTCGTAACCTGCCTGTATAAGATAGCGGTTTTGAATATCTAAAATATCTATCTCATCATCAACCAGCAAAATTGTCTTTTTCATCTGACACTCCTTCGATAAAAACAGTGTTATACTTGCTTTAGTATAACACTATTTTCCCTAATGTTTAAGTGATTTGAATCTTAATCTTCTCGTTTGGTTGTCAAACCCAAAAGTCCAACAAGCCCTGCCAAGGCTAGACCAACGATACCAAGGCCAGCTGTAGCTGTTTTAGCTTCCCCAGTATTTGGTAACATCGCTTTATCATCTTTTTTCATCATATTAGCCATTGGGCTAGAAGCTGGTTGATCTACTTTCATATCTGACATATGGTGATTTGTACCCATCATACCCTCAGTCGTACCAGTAGAGCCTGTTTCAGAAGGCTTCGTATTCATCTGACCTTGTTGAGATGGTATTGTCGCCATTTCTTTTCCACGAAGCTGAATCGTTACTTGGCGAGTAGCAATCAGATTGGTCAAATCAGGTTTGCCATCTTTAGATCCATAGACTTTAACAGTAGCTAGATATGTATGGGTTCCGTTAGCTCGAAGTTGATCCAGCAAGGCCTGACCATCTTTGCCAACCGTATTGCCATTCAAATCCACTTCGTAGAAATATTGGCCTTTAGCCAAGCCTTCAAGTGGCAATAGAGCAGGATTTTTAGCTGTTCCGTTGTCGGACCATGGAGCTTTGTCTGAGGCTTTTAACAAGAGGCGAGTCAACATACCATCTCCACCAAAAGCTTCGTATGGAATAACTTGGTTGACACCGGCCAAGAAAGGTCCAGGAACCTTAGCCTTATCAAGGTAGCTAGCTGGAACATCAATCATGTCTTTGACATTGTTAACAACAGAGTCTTTAACCTGATTTGGTGTGGTCAAGCCATTCAAATTAACAGTCAAATCTTTAGTTGCTACGAGATTAGTTAAGTCAGGTTTGCCGTCTTTTGCACCGTACACCTTGATAGTAGCTTTATAGCTTTGTGTACCATTTTGTTTCAAAAGGTCAAGCAACTCTTTATCTGATTTGCCTTGGGTGCCTGCCAAGTCTACTTCATAGAAGTAAAGACCTTTGCCCAATTTCTCTACTGGTGGGAGAGCAGGATTTTTAGCTGTTCCGTTGTCTGACCATGGAGCCTTATCGGATGCTTTCAAGATAAGACGAGTTAACATGCCGTCTCCAGCGAAGAATTCATATGGAATGACTTGATTGACACCAGCTGTAAATGGTCCTGGGAAGTTAGCCTTGTCCAAGTAAGTGGCTGGGACATCTACTGTATCTTTGGTATTGTCAGCCACACCTTTTTGGACTTCAGCTGGAGTGGTCAAGCCATTCAAATTAACAGTCAAATCTTTAGTTGCTACGAGGTTAGTTAAGTCAGGCTTGCCGTCTTTCGCACCGTACACCTTGATAGTAGCTTTATAGCTTTGAGTACCATTTTGTTTCAAGAGATCAAGCAACTCTTTGTCAGATTTGCCTTGGGTTCCGGCCAAGTCTACTTCGTAGAAGTAAAGGCCTTTGCCCAATTTCTCTACCGGTGGGAGAGCGGGATTTTTAGCTGTTCCGTTGTCTGACCATGGAGCCTTGTCGGATGCTTTCAAGATAAGACGAGTCAACATGCCGTCACCAGCGAAGAATTCGTATGGAATGACTTGGTTGACACCAGCTGTAAATGGACCTGGGAAATTGGCTTTGTCAAGGTAGCTAGCCGGAACATCTACTGTATCTTTGGTGTTGTCAGCCACGCCTTTTTGCACTTCAGCTGGGGTGGTCGCTGGTTGCGCTTCACTGGCTTCACGGTCTTGTCCAGAAACTGTAGACGCAGGACTTTCCACAGGTTTAACTGCATCTTCTGTTTGTTTCTTAGAGTCAGGTTGTGCTTGTACTTCTTCTTTTGGCGCTACTGCAGGCTCTTTAGCAGTTGCATCCTCTTTTTCTGAAGAGCTTGTAGTATCCAAGCTTGCTTTAGGTGCTGAGTCTGCTTGTTCTGAAGGAAGAGCTACATCGACTGCTTTTTTGAGAACCTCTGCTGGTAAGTCGCTTTTTTCACTCACCGAAGCAGCGTCTGGCACGACTTGGGCAGGAGTCGGATTGACGACATCAGCGCGTGCAGAACTTGGTTGACCGACTAGGACAAAGAAGCCACTAGCCACAACAACTGAAGCAACACCGACACTGAGACGGCGAATAGACCAACGAGTATATCTCTGATTTGGATTGAATTTCATAGGATTCTCCTTAGAGTTTTCTTTTTTTGATGACTCTAGTATAATCTCCTAAAATTAAAAAGGATTAAGAAAAAGTTAAAATTTTTCTTAAATCCCTCTTATAAAATACTTATATTGACTCGTTAATTATTGGAAAGAGAGTATCCCTTCCTCTTCTACTCAGTCAGCTCTGCCAAGGTATCCAAATGTTGGTTATTAATGACGGCCATGATGTAGGCATCTGCCTGCAAGAGGTCATTGGGTCCGAATTGGACATCCAGAGGAGCATTTTCGTAGGCACGAAAACCAAGTATGTTGAGGTTGTATCGCCCACGCAAATCCAACTGACTGAGGCTTTTACCTACCCATGATTGGGGGATTTTCATCTCGACAATCGATACATTCTTGTCCAGCTGAAAGACGTCTACGCTGTTATGAAAGAGGATGGTCTGTGCCAATGAGCGTCCCATTTCAAACTCTGGTGAGATGACTGCGTCTGCGCCAATTTTTTCTAGAACCTTTTTAGCTGTATGACTTTTGACCTTGGCAATAACAGTCGGCACTCCTAGACTCTTGCAGTGCATAACCGCGAGAACACTGGACTCCAGATTTTCACCCGTTGCGACAACTACGGTATCACAGGTGTCAATCCCCGCTGATAGAAGGAGTTCTTCATCCGTGATATCTCCAACTACCCCACGCGCCAGCACAGGTTCAAATTGATTAATGCGTTCCTCGTGGTCATCAATAGCAATTATATTCATGTCATGCTTGGCTAGGGCAGCCAAAACACTGCTCCCAAAAATTCCCAAGCCTAAAATTCCAATTGTCCGATCTGACATCGTTCTTCCTTTCTTATCCGATAGTGATATCTGCTTTCATATAGTGAATCGTATCTTTCTTGTCTGGCTGATATTCCGCTACACTGACCAGTAGTGTCAAGGGACCAATACGGCCGATAAACATCAACAACATAACGATGCTGAGGGCTATCTTGCCTAGATCTGGTGTTAAATTTGCCGTCACCCCAACTGTCGCAAGGGCTGAAATGGTCTCAAACATGAGGTAAATAAAACGCGGATTTCCCTCTGCTGTTATCCCTAGCAGGATCAAGCCCAGCAAGAAGGTCAGCAAGAAGATAATAAAGACACTGAAAGATTTTTGCACGGTTCGGGGTTCAATAGTCCTCCGAGCCACATTGGCATGAGGCAAGCCCAATAGTTCGCTACGGGCAAAGACCAACAAAACAAAGAAGGTCGTAATCTTGAGCCCCCCTGCTGTCCCTCCAGGCGCCCCTCCCAGAAACATCTGTAGGATATAGATGAACAAGGTAACTGGTCGAGCCTGAGTGTAGTCAATGGAAGCAAAGCCTGCCGTTCTCATGCTGACGGTCTGGAAGAAACTAACCAGCAATTTCTCTGGAGCGCTGAGATTTCCAATCGTTCCAGGATTGTTCCACTCGATGAACAAAGTCGATACGGTTCCAAAGAGCAGAATTCCCGCCGTTAAAAAGAGAACCAACTTGGTATGGAAACGCAGGCGGCGTTTTTTCTTCTTCCCAAACTGGGTCGCTAGGTCAAACCAGACCATAAATCCTAGACCACCCGTGATAATCAAACCTGCAATCACTAGATTGATCAAGGGGTCCGTTTGAAAAGCTACCAAACTCGTACTTCCAAAATTATCAAATCCAGCATTACAGAAGGCTGAAACAGCCAAAAAGATAGAGGTTAACATCCCTCGGCCCCAGCCAAATTCAGGAATGAAGCGGAAACTCAGGAGAAAGGCACCAATTCCTTCCACCAAAAAAGTCGTCAGAAAGATCGAGCGGATGAAATCCTTTAGAGACTGGGTTTCTCCATAACTGAAACTTTCTTGAATGGTCTCCCGGCCACGAAGACTGAGCTTTTGCTTGCCTTGGATATAAAAGATTCCGATAAAGGTCATGAGACCCAAACCACCGATCTGGATCAAGAGCATACAGATCAACTGGCCCCATATATTATAAGTAGAGGCCACTGGCAGGGTGAAGAGCCCTGTCACACAGACCATGGACACCGTTGTAAAGAGATGATCAAAATAGGTCGCTTGTGAAGTTGTTGCTTGCACAAAGGGAAGGCTTAAAAGGAGCGAGCCCAGTAAGATAACTAAGGCAAAACTTAAAAAGATGCGACGGGCTGGTGATAACCGAGACAGCGTCGTCTTGATTTTTTCCAAAAATGATTTGAATAACATAGCTACATTCTACCATAAAAACAGTCAGAACACTCACATGTGGTGCACAATAGCAAGACAGAGTTCGAGTGCCTTATCAAAAGCTTCAGAGCCCCAGTCACGACTGTTGTAGTTGTCCAGATCTGCCAAGGAATCTGCGGTAAAGAGTAATTCTCCCCAGACAACTCCACGTAGCTGAGCTACTGCCGCAAGAGCAGAGCACTCCATCTCCACAACAGCACAGCCTTCTT
Organism: bacterium; assembly: GCA_905221255.1. Classification (GTDB taxonomy): domain Bacteria; phylum Bacillota; class Bacilli; order Lactobacillales; family Streptococcaceae; genus Streptococcus. Next base: position 63,256 of record CAJNCL010000005.1, on the reverse strand, counting down.
CCTTGCGATAGGCAACCTTTTCAGCCGTCTCTCGGTAAAAACCATCTGTCGTCCAGGTCATGACTTCCTCGTAAGGGATGCTTCTTTGCTCCAAAATTTGCTCAATGGCAGAGATAGCCTCAAGCTGCATCTCCATATAACGAGAAGGCGCTACATAATGGTAGCTGGTCCCCTCATCTCGCAAAGCGCGAACAGGGACGAGAAAGGCATTCTCCTCTATATCGGCTAGGACACCACAGGTTCCAGTGGAAATGATTTGCTCCACACCATAGCCAATCAACCAATCCATAAACTGGGCCGCTGGGGCCGAACCCACGGGCGCCTGAGCCAGACAGATCTCCTCGCCCTTGTAGTTGAGAACGTAGACTGGATAAGTCTTAGTAGCCGAAACGAACTCACCAATGCAGTCCGCACCTACTTCCTGAGCATAGCGGTCAATCTCCTCCTCCAAAAACGCATAGATGCACTTCTTTGGCAACTTTAAATCTAGCCCCTCATGTGTTGGCATAAGGACCGCCTGGGGATTGTCATCAAACTCTAAAATGGGAATCGCATGTTTCTGAATCATCGCCCACCTCCTCTAATTTTGTACTATTGTATCAAAAACTGACGGAGTGTCAAGGAGTTGTCTTTAGCAAGCCAGTAAACTCCTCTTCCATACATTTAAGAAATCGTTGCACTGCTGGAGAGGTCGGTTTCTGTTTTGGCAAAATGATTGAGGACTATCACCAAAATACCAAATTCAATAATAAAAAAGCACGAATCTGCATCAGGTAATGTATACCCTTTTATATTATCTTGTACAAGAAGCCAAACCAATAGAATCTAGCCTCCATTTTGTCTAGGCCTACTCTATTTCCACAAACCACCTAAAATCTGTTTTTCTAATAAGTCTAAGTCTTCCTCTTTTATTTCTCCATTATCGCTAACGATATAAAGCTGAGCAAAGTAAGCCAACAACGGGCCAACACAAATACGAACCATTTGAGGAATCGTTAACTCTGGATTTACACGTGAATCTGCTAGCAATTCCTTATGGAGTACTCGAAGTTTATCTTGAATAGCATTCCAGATAAAAATCTGTTCATTTTTTAGTTTTTTATTTGAAAAACTCTCCTGCAGAATGATTTTCATCAAAGCACGATTTTTTTTGAGATAGCTCATACGATCATGGACGAGATAACGAACCCTCTCTTCTGTCGTTTCAAAAGCTAAGAGTTCCTCAAAAAAACTACCGAAAATGCCTGGGACTACAGGATGTAAAATAGCCGTCAGTAAATCATCCTTCGTCTTAAAATACTTAAACAAAGTTGCCTGGCTTAGTCCAGCACGCTCAGCTATGTGAAGAGTTGAGGTCCCATGGTAACTCCTGGTTGATATGAGATCCACTGCTGCCTGCATGATTTTTTTCTTTCCTTGAGGGTAATTCGCTTCTTCTAAGTAATCTTCAAACGATTCAAAAACAGTCTTATCCATCTAATCTTCACACCTTTTTAGCATTATTTATGTTGATTTCTAAACTTTACGATAACGACGCAATCCAACAATATTAAGAATTGTTAAAATGATCAAGAAAATCATTAAAACACCAAGATTTGACAAAATATCACTAAGATTGTGCCCGTAAAGAATAATCTGGCTTATTGCATCACCAGAATAGGTTAATGGCAAAAATTTCCCCACAGTTAGAGCCCATTCTCCCATGGATGACAATGGAATAATCCCTGAGAAAAAGAGTTGAGGCATAATCACGAGAGGAATAAATTGCATCATTTGGAATTCTGATTTTGCTAGAGTAGACAAGAGAATTCCAAAAGCTAGTGCTACAAGAGCCAGTACCACATTAACTATTATAACATTTAAAATATTTCCTACAACTTCTACATCTAGTAGCCAAATTGCTGCTAAGACGACAACTGCCGTTTGAAAAATCGCAATAATACCGTAAGACAACATATAGCCATAGACGATTTCAGATCGTTTCACTGGTGTTGCTAACAAACGTTCTAGTGTTCCACTGGTGCGCTCTTTCAAAAGCGCCATACCTGAAATCAAAAAGACAAAGAAGAAAACTACAAAACCTATCAAAACCGGAATCATGCTGGTAAAGAAGCTTGTATTTTCATCTCCATACTGGTAAGACTCCTTGACTTCTGGTGTTTTTGCGTCCGAGTCCAATTGTGGAAGAGCTTGTTTAACACGAGATACTAACTGATCGGTGCCTTCACTGGCGATACTCGTTCGTAACACTTGTCGTATCATAGATGTTTTGGAGGCGTCTGTGTTTGCGTAGTCGACCTGATACTCACCGTTTTTATAAGAAATCACAGCATCGACTTTTTCATTTGCTAGCGCTTCTTTGGCTTGATCTAAATCTTGATAAGTCTCAACGTCCACATGATCGAGCTCATCCATTTTCGTTACCAAACCAGTTGGTAGATCCTGTGTTGCTAACTTGACATTCACGGTTGTACTAGCTGAAAACATGAGGTTCATCAGCCACATGATAAAAACAGGTGCTATAAACATCAGGGCTAGAGTTCGTTTGTCACGAAGTAATTCTTTGATGACTTTTTTTGCAATCGCTATTGTTCTCATTTTACTCACCTTCTGCTCTTAAAAATACTTCTTCAATACTTGAAACTTGATAACTTTCTTTTAAGTGTTGCGGTGTATCAAAAGCAATGATTTTTCCGCCTAATAATAAGCCGACCTTATCCGTCAACTCTGCTTCATCCATAACATGGGTAGTAACTAATATCCCAATCCCATTGTCTCTAAGCGCGAATAATTCTTTCCAGATTTTCTTTCGAAGAGAAGGATCAATTCCAACTGTCGGTTCGTCCAAAATCAAGAGTTGAGGATTCCCTAACAGCGCGATAGCAAGCGACAAGCGTCGTTTCATCCCTCCAGAATAACCAGAGACTGCCTTGTTTAAATGGTCTGTCAAATCTACTACCTGAGCTATATGAGCTATTTCCGCCTTCAGGTCTTTTTTAGAAAGCCCCTTTAGCTGACCAAAAAATTCCAGATTTTCTTGGCCTGACAAGGCCTCGTATAAAGCATCTGACTGGGCCATATAGCCAATATCTCCTAAAATATGACGATTAGGCATGGTATGGTCTAAAACTAAAGCGACACCTCCATCTGCTTTTTCCATCCCTAACATGGTTTTAATCATGGTTGATTTACCAGCACCAGACGGACCAATTAAGCCTATAATTTCTCCTGGATGCAATTCAAAGCTGACATGATTCAGAACCATTTGACGACCAAAAGATTTATCCAAATCTTGTAAATGTAGCAATTTTTTCATATGCTTCCTCCTAGGTGAGTGTTTACTCATTTTTTTAAATCACAAGAGCTATTATAGTGAGTGTTTACTCACTTGTCAAGAAAAAATCTGAATTCTTTAAAAAATAGAGCACCAGACATTAATATCTGATGCTTATAATGGATAGCTATTGCTTTTAGAGCTGTTTCTAAATCTCTTCACGATACTCCGAAATGGTCTTTCCTGTCCACTTTTTAAAGGCCTATTCTTCCTCTGCTTTTCTCAGCCAATCCTACCATTGTCATCACCATTGCAACCCTCATGACCTTGGTAATGGAAGTCCATTTCACGTATTTTTACATAACCCAGACCAAGAAACACTCAGAAGTTGACTGGAAATTGATTTAAGAAAACTCACTGCTTGAAAAAGCGATAAGTTTTTTAAAATAGTACCGATAAAAAAGGATAACATTGCTCTTAGAATGCTATCCTTTTTTGTTTATCCTTGGCCGCCAAGGGCTGGACCGCCGCCTTGAGGGCCTCCATTTGGTCCACCGCCTCCAGGCATAGAGTTGACAATTTCCGTTTGTTTTTCACCGTTGAGATAGATATCTCCACCTGTGTAGGTCGCTGTTCCATCAAAATCAAAACCTGTTTGACCAGTCATTTTAATGATTCCGCCTGTGACTGTGATATTGCCGTTTGAGTCGATTGGATCTGTGTCTCCTTGGCCGACTTCTACTGTCAGGTTCCCACCGTTCATGGTAAAGAAGATTTCACTCTGTTGGGCGTTTTTATTAGCTGCATTGACTCCATCATCTGTCGAATAGATGCTAATGTCCCCACCGTTGATAGTGATTGACTTACCTTCAAGTCCTTCTGTCGAATTCTTGACGGTGTAGGTACCACTATCGATGACGAGGTCTCCAGATGCGTGGATGCCATCATCTCCTGCTGTGACGGTGATGTTGTTGTTGGATAGGTACATGGTCCCAACTGAAGTATCCTCGTCATTGTCCACCTTGACCCCATCCTCTTTGGCATCGATGGTCATGGTCGTACCAGTGATGTTGAGTTCATCATTGACATTGAAGGCATCGCCAACTGCTGTGATGTTATAGGTTCCACCCGTGATGTGGAGGGTGTCGTTGGCCTTGATACCATTGTTCTTCTTGCCATCTACATTGAGAGTTCCTTTCCCGTTGATGGTCAAATCCACCTTAGAAAAGAGAGCTGCGTCTGCTTTTTCGTCACTGTTAGAGCTTGAGTCAGAGAGACTGTTGGTGGTTCCCTCTGCTAGAGTCAAGTAGACATGACCAGCTGATGTCGCAGATATCGCTGCATTGGTATTGGTCATGGTCGCGCCTTTTAGGACTAGGTGAACATCTGCAGACTTATCTGCCTCGATCTTGATCTGCACTCCGTCAGACTGACCTGAAATCACATAGGTCCCAGATTTTGTGATGGTCACTGTTGATTCAGAGACTGTCACCCCATCTCCAGAGACGTTTGCAGATGAGCCAGATAACTCAATCTTAGAGGCTGTGTTTTCGTCATAAGAAGTATCATTGTCCTTCTCTGTAAAATAGGATGATTGGTTTGTCTTTGTTGCAGTTGTTGTGGCACTATTTGTCGTTGCATTGGTATTGGATGTAGTTGTTGACTGGGCACATGCTGCCAGCAGCACCATTGCCGTTAAACTCGTTGCGAGTAGGGTCCATTTTTTTGATTTCATACCTTTTTCCTCTCCTTCGTATGATATAGCTAGACAGTCTACAGAAGATTCCTGAAACAAAACTAAAACTTTTCTGAAAGTTTCCTTAAATTCAGTTTCGCTCAGTATTCTTTTGAAAGGGCTACTAGAAACAATTTGAGAGTACTAAAATGCATTTAATAGTTTTTAAAAGCAACATCCCCAAGTGTGATGTCACTCTAACCCAAAAAGCCAAAAAAGAAAAATCTATAAGACTAAGATAAAGATTATAAAAAGAACAGCCCAAGCTGTTCTTTTTAGTTTTCTTTTACAGGGACTTCCTTGATAACACGCGCAGGATTCCCAGCTAGGACAACATTGTCTCCAAAGGACTTGGTAATCACGGCACCTGCTCCTGCAACTACGTTATTTCCCAATGTCACTCCAGGAAGGACAATGACGCCACCTCCAGCCCAGAAATTGTCTCCAATGGTGATGGGCTTGCCATATTCGACCCCTGAATTGCGTTCATCCGGATTCAGTGGATGAAGTGGGGTTAAAAACTGACAGTTGGGGCCAAGCATAGCGTTGTTCCCGATGCGAATCTGACAAACATCCAGCATGGTCAAATTCCAATTAGAATAAAAATTTTCCCCTAGATGGATATTGACTCCATAATCGACCACCAAGCGTGGATTGACGTAGAGATTTTGTCCAGTTGAGCCAAACCAAGTCTTGATAATATCTGCTCCCTTCAAGGGATCTTCTTCCTTGTTAAAGGCAGCCTGTTTTTGGCGAGAAGCCTGCGCCAAGGTCCGTAATTCAGGATCCGACGGACGGTAAGGCTCCCCTGCTATCATTTTCTGGTATTCGCTAGCCATCTTATCACCTCACACTTACTTTGGACCCATCATATCAAAAAGCCTTTGAAAGGTCAAGAATAGCCTGCTTTCTAGACTCTCGAAACTAATTCCCTCCCAAGTTAAAACAACTTGCTTGACAAAAGCTTGACTTCATGGTTTAATATACCCCATAAGGGTATATTTGGAGGTGCCTATGTTTCACTTATTATTTACAAAAATTGACAGTATTTCTACCAGCGAGTTAGAAGCTAAACTCAGAGAACCGATTCAGCTACTAGATGTTCGGACGCCTATGGAATTCCGGAGAGGCCATATCAAAAATGCCAAAAATGTTCCTTTAACGGAAATCGGTTCTTACACACCAGCGACAAAAGAAACACTCTATGTTATTTGTCATTCTGGTGTGCGAAGCAAACTAGCTGCGAAAAAGCTAAAGAAAAAAGGCTACGATGTCATCAATGTCCGAGGCGGTATGAGCGCTTGGACAGGCAAGGTCATCTAGAAGCATAAAATAATTGGCTACACAGCCTTGAACCTTATCGAAGGTCTGAGCGATAATATCCAATGGTGTCAGCTCAAAGACGATCTGACTAAGGGCCAAAAATCCCTAGATGTACGGATAAGTGGCGAATTTCAGGGGGGCGACCCAAGGTCGATACCATTCATATCCCCCTAAACAAACTATGGGAGAACTTGGATGAACCAGACGCCTACATCAGCGTTTTGCGTAGCTAGATCACAGAGCGTAGCCTCGAGCGGCAGGATTTACCGTCCAAAACCCTGATAGCGCTTATTCACAATATAAAATGTCTAATCCAGAAGGAGTCGAATATGGAAACGAGTATCAGCATGGCTGATTTTTATGAAAAATACCTAAATGAAAATCTAAACCTTATCGATGTACGTGAAGTGCACGAATTCCAAGCAGGACATGCACCAGGAGCAAGAAATCTTCCGTTAAGTACCTTGGAGCAAGGTTACAAAGAACTCAAACCTGACCAGGAATATCATGTCATCTGTCAAGGTGGAGTCCGTTCCGCATCTGCTTGTGAATTTCTAAGCGCCCAAGGCCTCACCGTTATCAATGTAGAAGGTGGTATGAATGCTTGGCCCGGTCAAGTAGAATAATGAAAAAACCGATTAAGTTCCTTAATCGGTTTTTTCATTTCTGCAACCCACTGATATAGGGCTCGTAGCCCGTCACTTCTAAAAAACGAAGCAAATCTACGGTAGCCAAAAAGAGGGTTTTCTCATTGATATTGGGGGAACTCATCCATTTGTCCGACATGATTTTTTTGTCGGAACAAACTTAAATACCTTTGTCTGCATTGTTTATCAATAGCAAATTAGTTTATTTTCGTTTAATCAGGTATCGGATGGCCTTTTCTAGGCGTTCCTTTTGAGCCTCGGGGTCGTCTAGTGGTTGGTTGATACAGCCTGTGAGATTTTCAGTAATGATCATCTCAATCACGCGCTCAACGCTAGATTTCACTGCTGTCAACTGCGTAACAATATCTGCGCAGTCACGATCTTCTTCAATCATCTTTTGAATCCCACGCAACTGGCCCTCTGAACGTTTCAGGCGTGTTATATACTTTGAGTTTGTCATTGATTTATCCTTGGTCACTTTTTCTTCATTATATCTCGAATAAGGGGCTTTGTCAAAATTCACTTCCTGTCTGTATTTGTGGGAGGCAACCTTTTCTTTGTATTGGATAGAAAAGATTGATAAGCATGGAAATGGAAAAGAAACTCTGTCCTCCTTGAAGCTCGATGGGAAGTCACGTTTCCTTTCAACCAACTGACCTTTATGCGTATATCTTGGACAAATTGGACAAAAAGGCTAGGATCACTATCCCATAGACTAGAACTAGAGCCAGCCCAAATCCGATACCAAACCACTTGTAAAACTTGTCCATTCCGCTGTAACGTTCGACATAGGCCCTGGTCGGCTTGTCTGGATCATACCAGACTGTCAGCTCCGAATGAAGGGGGAAATGGGTCTGCATCAAGCGTTTGAAGGAAACAAAGGAGTTGCTGTAGCGAGTGATCGAAGGTGCCAGCATATCTTCTCTTGTATAGTCCTTTAAAAATTTAGTAGTCCCCCACGGAATTGTGACCGTTTTGAACATAAAATACTGCAAAGTTTTCTTATAAGCAATCCCATCCACCGTGTATTCGACGATAGGTGGATACCCCTCACGAAAACGGCTATAGCCGATAACCGTTCCCTGTACGGATGACTTGGCAAGGCGGACCAACTTCTGATCCCGAAGATAGAGGAAAAGAAAGGTCCCACACACAAATACAAAAGATAGGAAGATGACGATGGTCCCAACTATCAAACCAATCACTTCTTTATTCATATGAACTCCTCCTGTTATTCCATAGAGTAAAATCTCAAAGAAGGAACTCGTTCAGAAACGACATCGAATCCCTCGAGTCTACTCTTCGGATTTTTCTTTTGACTGTTTTTCTCTCAAATCTTTCACAGATTTTGATATGATATCTCTCACCTGTTCGTCAGTAAGTCCTGAAATCTGGTAATAAGGGCTGTTGGACTCGCTTTTTGACGGTTTTGTTCCTGAACTTTCGGTTTTAGAACTTTGTTCAGTCGAAGACGAGGATTTCGACTCTGAGGAACTGGATTCTTTGGTCTTAGAAGAGCTGGACGACTCAGACTCAGAAGGCTTGGACGTTTCAGACGTTTTAGAATCAACCTTAGAAGGCTTGTTTACTTGGTCATTCGGCTGTTTCACAGGTTTATAGAATAGCCCAAAAGACAACAGCAAGGCCATCAAGATCCCAATACCAGCCAAGGTTCTTTTATTGGCTTCAGGCGAAGGAACCTTTACTCCCGTTGTACTGAGTATTTTCCATTCTGGATGCTCTTCTTCGATAGCTTTTTTCTGTCTCCTAAGAGGACCAAGTAGAAAATGATTAAAGGGCACAATCGTTACCATAGCCACCGTTACAAGTGGGACATAATTGGAATGACTTGATACCAGTAGAACATCGAGTATAGCGAGAAGAATGAAGAGGAAACGCCCCACAAACTTACGAACTTGATGCTCTTTTTTGATCTGCAAATATCTCTCTTGTGACATTATCATTCCCTCTTTTCTTTATTCTTTTGTGAGCTTTATTAAAAATTCGACTTACTCCTTCAACACCCCTACTTTTATATCTGTATAGAATTTCTCATCAATTGATGTGGTAAAAAAGAAGGGAGGGGTCAACTCTTTATAGTCTCGAAAATGAATATAGCCAGCTAAGAAGTCGATTCCTTCTCGTACTAACTCATCATCTGGTTCCAAAATTCTAGTTGAAACAGTATTTAAAACTTGAAACAGACTGTGATACAAAAAGTCTTTCGGCAAAGCATCTTCAATACACTCTTCTTCTACTGGGATAAACAGTTCCATCAACACATCTTGATTTTCTTCTAACTTGGAATTAATCGTATAAAAGAAAGGTCCTCGAAGCGTATATCCTGCTTTTCTTACTTCGTCTAAAAAAGCGTTATAAGTGTCCGGCATCTCTTCTGGAGATACTGTGTAATACCTTGAGATAACATTTCTATATTGTATATCTTGATATTCTCCCACGTTTTTAAATAGCATCTGAAATCTCCTTAACTGGGATATTCATTTCAACAAAGTGCTGTCCAAATATTGGCAATATCGCTAGAAAAACGGTATCTCCTTGCATTTCCAACCCCTCATCTTGAATATATTGCTTCATTTCTTCAATCTTTGGAAGGAGATGTTCATCAAATGGAGTTACATCAGAAACACACTGCTTAATTGTAAAATGTTCTAAATATTGGAATTCATCATTTCCTTCAATTGGAATGTTTGTCGGAATATAGACCTTAAACAAGGCTTCTCCTGGCTTTCCAAAAGTGCTCAAACATGTTTCAATCGTTGTCGGACCATTTTTATAGATCCCTGTTTCAAATAATAATTTTTCACAACCTTCAATCAAATCTAGATTAGTAGCTGAAAAATAAGGCTCAATCCAATTAACTTCATGAAAATAGACCAGTAGTCATCTCCTAAAAAAATAGAACTTCCAAAAAGTAATTCTACATGAGAAATAAGCACAGAACTAGCTGGCACCAATTGCAAAATTTTTGTTTTGGAAAACTTTTGGAATAGCAAGAATATGAACACGAGTACCAGTATATGATAAATAGTAAAACGAAAAACTAGCATACTCATATCATGTGACTCCTCTTTGATAAAAAAAGAACCTATAAATATCAGTAAAGAAAATATTACTCCAATTGCAACAGACCGTAGAAAGTCAGAGTTCTTTATAGGAGTAGTATCTACAACTGCCATATTTAAAAATTCATAATATCTTTCTTTCATCTTATCCTCCTAGCACGAGCTATACTACTAGCCACTCTAACTAATTTCATTTTATTTCTCCTCTATAAATAAAGTTATTGGTGCTTTTCTTTCTCCAGCCAGTAAATACTCGTGCATACTCAAGCCAATAGTAGGGAAGGCAGGCTATGCTCGCTACAACAAGGGGAGTAACTATATATATTCCTGGCAACATAAATAAACGTGCTATGATTACTACAGTTGCTGAAATCAATAGGCAAATAACAGAAGGAAGAAATAAAAGATTCTTCCTATACTCACCATGTGGTAATTTCTTAGCTTTAGGGACAATTAACAACTGGTAAACAAAGGTTTGTAACTGAAAAATAAGGCTTAGGCCAATTAAAATCGTGAAGACAGACCAATAGTTCTTCCCTAAAAATATAGATCCCCAGAAGAGAAACTCAACATGAGAAATCAAAATAGAACTGGCTGGAATCAATTGCAAGAATTTTGATTTGGAAAATTTTTGGAATAGCAAGAACATGGATAATAAAGCTACTGCATGATAAATGGTAATGTAAAAGATTATCATACTCACATCATGCATCTCACCTTTTATAAAAATAGATACTATAAATATTAGTAAAGTAAAAACAACCTCCATTGCAGAAGCTCTTATATAATCAAAATGCTTTATAGGTCTAGTATCCACAACTGCCATATTCAAAAATTCAATATACTTTTCTTTCATCCTATCCGCCTCTCACTTCTCTTCCTTAAATATCACTTTCCCCTGCTCTTTTTTTATAATGACTAAAATTTAATTTCTTTACTAAAAACCGAGATAATAAAAAATAAATTACGTTTGCAATCATTACTGCCAATATAAAAGCAAGAATCTAATAAATTAATCATTTAACGAACAGGAAGTTTCATATATTCTGCTTAGACAATTTTAATTTTTATCCAGTAATTCCTCGTCGGCCGCATGAAAAACATATTCCCTATAAATAACCAAAATAACAAAAATATTAACAATCCTATATGAACAATATAATTATCCACTTGATTAGTAAAAAAAGCTGAAATAAGTACTATTGTTAATAATACCGACATGATATACGCAAAAATATTAAAAAACAATTCTTTAACAAAACGAGGATAAACGTATATCTTATGATAGCCTCTATTTTTTAATCTACTAGGAACTTCATAAGAAGCTGTAAGCCATAAACGCAAACCAAAGACCAATAGTACAATTAGGATAGCTAAAAAATTGCTAATTCTACTTGAATCAAATTTCAAAAATTGGTTGATATCAAATAGTTTTGATAGAAGCATAGCACCTACGCCAGCTCCTAAGCTATAGCCAAGACCATATTTTTCAAAAGCCTCTTTTAACCGAGCATTCTTTTCCTCTGATTGGGACAATTGCTCATATTCTTCCTTACTCATCTCATAACATCTGTGAGACACAAAGTAAATCAACAAGGGCAAGAAATAGACAATCAAAAAAGGTCGTTCTACATCAAGAAGATAATATTTTCCCTCTGTTTTTAATATACGATAACGAAGATTTCTTTTAGCTAAAAGCTCCATTTCAGCCTTTTTAAACATTTATATAATACCTTCCATGACTTCAAATAAAGCGATAATCTTTCTATTTCAATTTCATAATGAAATCCTCCAATAGTTACAGCGCTCTTTGATAATTCACCTTTGAATCGAAAAGACGTATAAATTTTTTTAATGAAAAAAACTTATTAAATTCTGTATGGCATACTTACTCTTTCCCTATGGTATCCGAGTATTTCACTTTCAAATTTCCCATATTTTCTTTGGAATAACGCTGACTTCCCTCTTTAAACCAAATATCTAGAAAATAGGTGTAGAGAATTTGATCAGATTTTTCTGTCAACCAAGCCTGATCAATATCGTAATCCCTCAGATAGTCCAATATCTCCTCTTTTGACACTAGACTCTTACGTGGAGGCTCTTCCATTCCATTAAAGCGATATATTTCACTAGCAGTTTCATCATATCCCATTTTTTTAGACTGATCAATTAATGCTTGAACAGTAAAATCCGAAACTTTGGAGAAAGCAATGGAAACATTTTGTTTAACGAAACTGTCCTCATATACATAGTCAATATTGAGATAAGTATCTCCTGATAACTTTTTACTATATAGAACAGCAAGCAGGCCATCGGAATTGATATATAGCTGCAAATCTTCACCATCTGCTAACCTAGGTTTAGCTCGGCGATAGTATATCCAGGCTGGCTCACCTACATATGCCGTATTACTTCTTATAATCCTACTCATATCTGGCAAGCCCAGAATATTTTTATAATGGACACTCGCATAATAGATTTCATCAATTGGGTTTTTAAGTGAGTCATATTCTCGATATCTTAGAAAACCAAAGACACTGAGACCTGCTACAAGTAGGGCGAAGAGACTTAGGATAGTTTTTTTCATATTAGTTTGCTCCTTCTTTGATCAAATCATTGCATTATATCTCCTAATACCATTAGGGCCGGAAGAAGCAGAAAAATGAGTATCTATCTCTCATCCTATCCTCCTATCACTTCTCTTCCTTAAATATCACTTTCCCCTGTTCATATTTTCGCACAGCTAAGAGCCAGCGGATAGGGTTGTTTTGGAATAATAACAAATAAGAAACAGCTGGAAAGAGGCCTGCTAAAAGCGAGAAAAAGATTTGTATATCAAATGTCTCTTGCTTATTGAATGAGTCAATAATACTTGGGATAGTAGCAACAAATATGACTATAGTAGTCATAAAAACTAATAACATGACAATCATAAAAATAAACATCTTCCCAAACGTCGCTTTTTTCTCACTAAAATTTTCCCAAAGCAGATTTGAATAAACGGCTTTCGCAAACTGTTGAGAACTTGCCCCTTGAACCTGTTTCACCTCTTTATACAAGGCCTCTTCCATCATCCATATAAAGCCAAGGCAGACAAAGAACTGGGCAACGATATAAGGCGGAACCATCCAGCTGCTGTATCGAAAATCTGAAAATGCAGGTATAGCTACTAATCCTCCGATAATACCCAAAAAAACAAAAGCAAACATCAAAGGAATGATAGCATTATTGGTCTTCCTAGACCCTTCTGTATTTAACAAGGCGCTCTTATCTGCTACAAGAGCTTCTCTCGTTCGCGTATTATAGTAAACGGCCTTATTACCGCTCTGTCCAATAAAAATTATTTTTCTCATATAAAATCACCACAGTTTCCACCAATCACTATAATCAGAAACTTCAATTTTATCATAGGTTGTTGATAAAACATCACCAACCACTGGTAATGGTAATAGCGTTTCTCTCATGTTTCTAGTTCTTCTCTTCCCCAAATAATACTTTCCCCTGCTTGTATTTTCGTACGGCTAAGAGCCAGCGGATTGGATTGTTTTGAAATAGTAGAAGAACCACACTAATTGGAACAATTGTTGCTCCGATGGGTACCATGAACATGGACGGCTCAAACCATTCATGTTCATAGTAGGGAAGGAAGGTCCCAGGTATGGCAAAGAACACAACAATAACAAAAACAAATAGAAGAACGAGGATAACAAATAGATACAAGATGATTTTATCGACTGTTGGTTCCTTATCTGGTGACTTCCTCCAAAAAGTACTACTTTCAACCGCATCTTTAAACTGTTCTTCACTTGCTGGGACAAGCGACTTAGCCCCACTGTAGAACAGTTTTTCAAATCCATAAACACTTCCGATAAAAACGAAAAGGATAGCTACTAGATGGATAGGTACCATCCACTCACTCAATCTAAAGGGTGCTATCAAGGAACGAATCCAAATACCGATAATAGCAACTAGCAAGAAAATAAAGAAGACAACCCAAGGCCACTTGGATTTCTTTGAACTGATGGCACCGTCGGTTTCTGACGAGGCGCTAGATTCTGTCGCTAAAGCCTCTCTCGTCTTTGTGTTATAGTAGACGGATTGCTGGCATCCTTGGCCTATATAAATGATTTTTCTCATCTTACATTTCTCCCTCTTTCCCTCGGCTACCGTCCTGTAATGTCTCCATCAGCTCCTTGAACAGTCGTTTGCGCGTTTTCATTCGAAAATCATAAACTATATATGTAAGAATACCAATCCCTAACATGTACATAATTAAAAATTGAAAATCAGAAACAGCCAGATAACGATAGGCTGAAAAAATCGTTATTAAAACAAAAATGTAGCCAACTACTGTCAACGCCCTAGATTTTCTCCTAAGTGTTTTGATATTGACTTTTGTCAGTCGGACTTTTCTAAATCTATCTGTCTTCATGTTACGTCGGGTAGATTTGGCAAGGAGAATGGTCCCGAAAACCAAAAAAAGAGACATCAGGATAAAGAAAATCAGATTGAAAGGGGAGGAGACATCCCCAAAGGTTTGGTTGAGCAACTTTGACAGCCGTTGCAAGGAATAGATTGCAATAGGGGCTGCAATAGCTGAATAATTCATGCCTTGTTTTGCACTGTAGAATACTTGATTCCCCAAATCATAATAGATAAAAGAGTCCTCCAGAGGGCCCATACTGATTAATTTTTTTACACTTGTGTCCATCTTATTTCCCGTCTCCTAAACTCAATACGGATGTTCAAACAAAGTTCTACTTTCTCTTAAAAGCATCGTGACAACGATTGCCAGCATTCTAGCTGATTTTGGGTATTTGCCTTCCTAGAGAAAGAAAAGTTTATTAGTATTATAGCATGAACCCCCCAGAAAAGGGAAAATATCCCCGGCAGCTACCTTTGCTAGGGCCAAGAAAGGTTTCGTCATTCCATAAAAAAGCGAACAAGTCCGCATTCTAAAAATAGAATGCGAGCTTATCCGCCTTTTCCTATGTCTCTAAAATAAATAATGTGTTTTCCTCGTTTCATCGTGCCAAGCGAATGCGGGTCACAATCCCATCTGGATCTATCAAACCCAACTCACTCGAATTTAGCCACTTGATTGGTGCTTCTAGCTCTTGTGCTTGCTGAACGATGTCCAAGAGTTCTTCCTTGCTTTCGACCTCAAGGACATAGTAGGCCAAGCCTGGCAAGCCTTGCTCACGCGGAGCTAGCCCTTTTCCAGCCCATTCGTTGACAGCCAGGTGGTGATGGTACTGACCAGCCGCTATCCAACTAGCACTAGGAATGCTAAATTTATCCTCTAGTCCTAACACCTTTTGATAAAACTGGCTCGCCGCACGACTATCCTTCACCGATAGATGAATATGCCCCATTCTCGTCCCTTCAGCTAGGATAAAGGGATCTACCTTTTCCCCTAATTCATAGATGTCCTGTGCCGCAAGGGCTTCGGTCACACCGATAATGCGACCATCTTCTCGAATATCCCATGAAGACACTGGCTTATCACGGTAGAGTTCAATGCCATTTCCTTCCAAATCCTCTAGATAAATAGCCTCGCTGTATCCATGATCTGCACCTCCAACCAGAGGAATCCGCAAGTCGCTTAGGTGTTTCAAGACATCTGCCAAGGCTTTTCGTGTCGGCAACAAAATCGCCAGATGGTAGAGCCCATAATGCTCCCTTACTTCGCCAGACTTTTCTGCCTGAATCAAGTGAACCAAGGCTTTTCGACCAAGTCCCAAAATCGCTTCTGTCTCTGTTTGGGATAAAATCTCCAAGCCAATAATCTGGTGATAAAAAGCCGTTTGATTCGTTAAATCCTTGACATTTAAAACCGCCTCCGCTAGGTAAATGTGGCTTTGGTATGCATAAGTCATAGGCTGTCTCCTTTTATTTGTTGTAACTTTATAAATTACATCAATTATACACTATTGAGATAAAATGTCAATGAAGACAACTCAAAAGAGCTGGAAACCAGCTCTTCTTTTTATTTAACAACAAGCTCGTAACGAGTTTTGCTGGTGAAGGTTTGACCTGCTTTGAGAATGACTTGGTCTTTGAAGTCACTGTGAATAGCATCTGGTAAAGCTTGCGCTTCAAGGGCAATCCCATTGTGCTGTACCATTGGCTCGCCTCCGATGAGCACACTCTCATCCACAAAGTTTGCTGTGTAGACCACAAAGCAAGGGGCCTCTGTCTTGAAAAGTAAGAAGCGACCTGAGTGTTGGTCATAAAGGAAACCAGCATTGTCATGACCCGCAGGAAGAGCAAATGGGTGATCCAAACCAGATACCAACTGGATTTGCTCATCTTCCTCTGCAAAGATGTCCTTCAACAAAGCTCCATTGTAGATGTGTTTAACCACATCACGAGTAGCATCTGGAGTCTTATCTGGAACACCGTCAGGAGCGATTGGGTAAATGCCCTCCGTATTTAGTTGGAAGACATGGCGGTCAACTGTCTGCGTGAAATCACCAGACAAGTTGAAGTAGCTGTGATTAGTTGGATTGACAAGCGTATCCTGATCTGTCGTTACCTTGTAGCTGATTTCGTAGGCACCACTTTCTTCCAAATGATAGCTGATCCAGATCTTGAGATTACCAGGGAATCCTCCTGTCCCATCTGTACGCTCGGTGTAGAGGGTCAAGCCATGGGCGCTCACCTCTACCAATTCAAACAAGCTTGAATCCCAACCTGTTGAACCACTGTGGTTACAGTTGCTGGCATTGTTGACTTCAAGATTATAGGTCTGGCCATTAAGCTCAAATGTCGCACCTGCAATACGGCCCGCTACAGGACCTACACTTGCTCCATGCTTGGGACTATTGCCTACATAGCTATCAAAATCATCAAAGCCCAAAATCACATTGGCAAAATTCCCAGCCTTGTCAGGCGTGACATAGCGCAAGATGGTCGCACCATAGGTCATGATTTCTAGTTGGTAGCCACTGTCAGTCTCAAAGCGATAGGCCAAGACATCCTTGCCCTCATGATTTCCAAATACACGTTCTGTGTATGCTTTCATTCTTCTCTCCTTTGATCCATTTCTCTTAAGTAAACAAACCATAGAGAGTGTCTCACCATCTATGGTTGTAGTTTCTATTTTCAGAATCCTTTGTCAGAAAACCTTAAGTAGCTTCTTAACAAAAAGGGATTCTTCTATGCCTGTTTTATGCTTCCACACGTTCAGTCCATGAAGTTGCTGTGGTTTTGAGAACCTTGTTGAGTTCGTCAATGTTCTCAAATCCAGTTGTGCGTAGCCATTCACGAGCTGCTGCTTCACCGTCTTTGATGTAGGCTTCAACTGATCCAGCCCAGGTTGCACGTCCACAAAGAACGCCGTTAAAGTTTGCGCCTGATTCGTGGGCAAAGACAAGCGTTTCTTGGAAGAGTTTAGCTGATACACCTGCACTCAAGTAGATATACGGCAAGTTAGTTGCTTCATCTTGTGCTTTAAAGAAGGCTGCTGCTGCTTCACGTGTATGCACGATTTCACCATCGCCAAATCCTTCAACGTATTTAACGTTAACTGGAACTTCCACTTTCAAGACATCGATGTTGAAGCGTGGGTCTGAGAATACCTTCATAGCACCGATAACCTTATGTGGTTTTACTTTAGCGTATTCTGCAGAGCCAGCATCAGCGATTTTTTCATCGTAAGCCAAGATTTCAAGGAAGAATGGAATGTCTTCTGCCACACACTCAGAACCAATGCGTTCGATGTAGGCTTGTTTTTCTTGGTTGAGTTCGTCAGCGCTGTCTACGTCATAGTAAAGCAAGAATTTAACAGCGTCTGCGCCTTGTTCCTTGATGCGTTTTGCAGACCAAACATCCAAGCAATCTGGCAAGCGTTTAGTGCTAGTTGTGTCGTAGCCAGTTTTTTCATAAGCAAGGAGAAGGCCGGCGTTGGCATCAAGCGCTTTTGTAGCTGGGAGACCATACTCAGGGTCAAGAAGCATAGAGGATGCGTATTTTGTCAATTCATCTGCAACCAAGACTTTGAGTTCTTCCATTTGAGCCACTGTTGGCTCTTCTGTTTGGTATTGAGCCATAAGGCGTTTCAAAGCACCGCGTTGGTCAAAGGCAAGAGCTGAGATAATGCCATTCTCGTCAGAAAGTTTTTGCAAGCAGGCTACTTTATTGGGACTTAATTGTAATTTACTCATAGACACTTCCTTATTTTTGATAGTCATGAATGATAACACCTTGTACCACACGGTTTACGGTACCAGTAGGAGACGGTGTATCTGGTTTGTTTTCTACCTTGAGTGAAGTCAAAAGGGCAAAGAGTTGGGCATAAACGATATAAGGGAAGACACGGTAAATATCGTTCAAGACACCGCCACAACCAAGTGCTACTTCTTTGACATTTTCAAGACCAAAAGCTTGATCACTCAAGAGCACAACACGACGAGCAATCTGATCACCAGCCACTTCACGAACCAAGTCCAAGTCGTACTTGCGAGTGTAGTCTGTCGTTGTACCAAATACCAAAACAACGGTATCTTCGTTGATAAGAGATTTTGGACCGTGACGGAAGCCAACTGGGCTTTCATACATGGTCGCCACTTGACCAGCTGTTAGTTCCAAAATCTTGAGCTGAGCTTCATGAGCAAGTCCAAAGAAAGGACCAGCGCCAAGATAGATGACGCGGTTAAAGTCGAGGTCAACCAGCTCTTTAACATCTGCTACATTGTCTAGAACTTTGCGGGCAAGGCTAGACACAACTTCAAAACGTTGAGCTTTCACAGCAAATTCTGTAGGATCAAAAACCAAGAGAGCTGTTAGCATCATAGACGTAAAGCTAGAAGTCATGGCAAATCCAGCGTCATTGGAAGCAGCTGGTTGCAAGAGCAAAAGATTGCGGTCATCACCATGAGCTTGAAGAGCCAATTTCCCGTCCGCTGCACAAGTAATCGTCACTTGGTAAAGCTCATCTACCAAGGCTTTGGCCAAATCAACAGTCGCCACACTTTCAGGCGAATTTCCACTACGAGCAAAGGAAACAAGGACAGTCGCCACATCTTTTTTCAAATAAGTTTCTGGATTGGCAACAATATCAGTTGTCGCAATAGCATTGAAATTCCATTTGCGTTCGTCATAGACTTCCTTAAAGTAAGGTACCAAGGTATCTCCCACATAAGCAGAAGTACCAGCACCCGTCAAGATGACCTTGATATAGTCATGTTTATCAGCGATTCCTTTCAGAAAGGCTGCAATTTCTTCCCGTTTTGCTTGATAGGCTTCAAAAGCTTCTTTCCATACATCAGGCTGTTGGTAGATCTCACGAGTCGTGATTTCTGCACCCAGTTCAAGTAATTCTTCTTTTGTGTAATGTAGCATAGAGTTCCTCTAATCTATTGTTGTTTCATTCCTATTGAAAATATGGGAATGGGAGTGACTCCCATTCCCATGTATATTCTATATAAGATGCTCTAAGTCACATCTTATTCATCTTCGTCATCATCGAAGCCCGCTAACAGGTCGTTGACTTTTACGATGCTTTCTGCAGCACGGCTCCTGTAGTCCGCATCTGCACCTGTAAGGCTGGCATTGATAAATTCAATCACCATTGGAAGATTCATCCCTGCGTAGAGTTCAATGTCGCGACCTTCCATGATCAAACGGCTTACCACGTTACATGGTGTACCACCGAGAAGGTCCGCAAAGACTAGGAAATCATCCAATCCTTCGATAGCAGCTTCAAATTTTGCAGTAAATTCTTCTGGACCATCTTCTGGAAGAAGAGCCACTGCATGAATGTTGTCCTGTGGACCCATGATCATTTCTGTGCTACCTTTAAGTTCTTCACAGAAACGACCATGACTCACCAAAATTAATGATTTACTCATAAATTATGCGCCCATTCCAAGCAAGAATTTACCGATGAATGAAAGACCTACTGCAAGAACGATAATGATACCGATCGCTTTAGTAGAGTTCATACCTTTCTTACCAAGCAACCAGAAGATAAAGGCAGTAAAGATTGCTGGAAGCAAGCGTGGGAAGATTGAGTTCAAGATGTCTTGGAAGTCAATCATCTTTTCACCGATTGGCAATTTGTAAGAAATGTCAAAGTTGATCATTGTTGCTACAAGAGCACCCATCATGAAGACACCAAGTACAGATGCAGCATCAATCAAAGCTGTCAAAGTACTTTGCATGTTGTTGATAAGGTTAACCCCTTCTTTGTAGGCAAATTCCAATTGTTTCCAACGGAAGATGTCATATGCAACTGCAACTGCGATCCAAAGGAAGATACCCCATGGTTGACCAGCGATAGCCATAGTTGCTGCGATAGATCCCATGATAGCAGGTACAAGTGAACCAAAGATAGTATCTCCAAGAGGAGCGAATGGTCCCATCAAACCTGTCTTGATACCGTTAACGGCATCTTTTGAACCCACACCATCTTTTTCTTCCATGGCAAGGTCAAAACCAGCGATAATAGTGTGGAAGAATGGTGAAGTATTGAAGAATTGAGTATGAACTTTCATCATTTCTTTCAATTCAGGAGTTCCATCCCCATACATTTTACGCAATTGTGGCAAGATCATGTAAAGGTAACCAGAAGCTTGCATACGTTCGTAGTTCCAACCTAATTGGAAAGTAAACAAGCTACGTTTGTTGATTTGATTAAAATCTTCTTTTGTAAGTTTGTAATTAGAATTCGTCATCTTCGATTTCCCCACTTTCTGATGGTGTAGAAGGTGCTGCTACAGCTACTTTTTGGCTGTTCTTAAAGTGAACAACTGCAAGGAAGATACCTACGATAGAGATACCGATCATAGACAAACCTTTGAAGTTGTTAGCAAAGCCAATCTTTTCAGCAACATCAGCAGGAAGAGTACCAAGGATACCCGCAACGGCTCCACCAAGACCTGTTACATATGAGTAAAGAACAGTCAACATAGCTGTCAAACCGAATCCCATTGCAAGGTAGTGAAGGTTACGTTTAACTGGAAGGTAACGAAGCAAGATTGCAAATCCAAGACCTGGAAGCATACGACCTGCAAGTGTCAAACCGTCTGCAACCCATTGGTATTCTTTAACAAGGTCTACTACTGATTGTACGAAAGCACCACCAAAAGCAAGAGCAAAGAACACTGGAAGGGCACGAGAAAGAGCCCAAGGCACTGCACCAAGTAGGTAGTTGCGCTCGATACCTTTGTAGTCAAAGCGTTCGATTGCAGCATCAATACGGTGTGCAAAGAAAGTAGTAGTCATACGTCCAAGAACGTCGAAGTATGTCAAAAGTGCTGCTACTGGTACAGCGATTGTTGTGATCGCAAGATCTGTATCAATACCTTGTGAGATAGAGAATGCTGTTGCGAGAACCGCACCAGAAGTTGCGTCGATACGAGAAGCACCACCGAAGGTACCAACCCCAAGAACGAACAACTGCAAGCTACCACCGATAAACAAACCAGTTGTCACATCTCCCATGATCAAACCGGTAATGAAACCAGCGAATACAGGGGAACCTGCAGATGAAACGATTGTCAACTCATCACAGATTTGATAAGCTGAGTACAAAGTGAGAAGTAAAATTTGCCACCATTGTATCATAACAATGACCTCCTAAAAATTTTTTCCTATTTTAATAAACTCAAAAAGTCTGATACGGGATCGTTTGGAACCATTTGAGCAGTGAGTTTAACACCTTTTTCTGCCAGTTTGTGGAAGTCTTCCACATCCTTATCTACCACGTTGATAGAACGTGTGATAGGGCGAGTTTCTGGTGTTTGAGACATATTGCCGACATTGAGTGTTTCAAGCGGAACACCTGCTTCAACCAAACCAAGGAAACGGTCTGGTTTACGTGCAACGATAAAGAGACGTTGGCTATCGTATTTACCAGCAAGGATATTCGCTGCCGCTTTCTCAACTGGCAAGATACTGAGTTTTACACCTGGTGGTGTAGCAAGTTTCAAGCCGCTCTTTTCAATATCGTTGTTAACGACTTCATCGTCTACAACCATAATGCGTGAAACATTTAGTTTTCCAGCCCAAAGATTGGCTACTTGACCGTGGATCAAACGTCCATCGATACGGCATCCTACAATTGTCATAAGTTTTCCCCCTTTATGTGTTTTAGTGTAGGTTTACGAGTTAAATGAATCTCTTCTTTATATTCACCTTCAGTTTCAAAGATGATGATGCGGTTATCACCTTGCTTGAGATAGCTATGAGGGATATAAAGTGAGAGGGTCGGGCCGACATTCCAGAAACGTCCTAGGTGACGCCCGTTGACAAAGGCAACTCCCTTACCAAACTCAGATAAATCTAAGTAGGTATCCTTAGGCTCTTCAACGGTGAAGTCGAAAGCGTAAAAGGCCGGTTGTCCTTCTGTCCATCCTTTTGAAAAATCAATCTTCTCAGGATTATCCAGTGGTAGTGGATATTGTTTCCAATTCAGTAAGAAATGTAGATCCTTGCAGACACCTGTACGAATTCCTTTACGTTGCGTATCTGCCAAGAACTTATGTCCATAGTTGACACGCCCCATATTTTCGACCAAGATGTCAATCTCTGAAAAACCTTCTCGATTTCCCTGACAGTAGATATCTTCACCAATTTCTGTCTGGTATTGAGTAGCAATCCATTGACCATCTACAAAGAGTTGAGCTCGGTCACGTCCATCGATGATACGGAGACGTTCCTCTTCTGCATCCCAACTTGCCTCAGTGCGGTAGAGAAGGTAGCCATAACTTTGACCAAGTTCTTCCATCGCTTTTGGATAGAGGCTTTCAGTAGGACTAGAGAGACTATCCAGAGTTTCAAACAAGGAAACTTTTTCGACCAATGGAATGGACCCTATCTCCATGCTTTCCTTATAGAGTGGTTCCAACTGTGGATACTCTGGGAAGTGGGTTGCCATCATCTTCTTGACTGCTAAGTATTTAGCAGTTGGATTTCCTTCTTCATCGAGAAGGGCATCATAGTCGTAAGATGTGACTTGTGGCAAATCCAGAGTCCCTCGAGCCGAGCAACCATTCATGAAACCAAAGTTTGTCCCCCCATGGAACATGTAAAGGTTGATAGAGCCTTGCTCCAATACCTCTCGAACAGCTTCTGCCAATTCTTTAGGATCCCGTGTGATGATGGGTTCTTTCCAACGGTTGAACCAACCATCCCAGAATTCCATACACATGAGGGGCCATTTCTTGCCATGCTCATCAAAGAATTCCTGCATCTGTGAAAAGTTGTACGGAGCTTTAGAACCGAAGTTCCCTGTCACAAAGAGGTCGTCTTCGATCAAGGTTCCGGCTTTCAGAGTAGCCCTCCATGGGCCATCTGAAGTAAAGAGTGGGCAATCAATCCCTCGGTCTTCCATCAATTTTCGAATTGCTCGTAGATAAGACTTATCTTCTCCATAAGAGCCATATTCATTTTCGACTTGCATCATGAGAATGTTTCCGCCGTTATCCAACAAGCGAGGCACAAGCCTTGGCAATAATTGGTCATAATAGCGAGCAACAGCCTCGATGTAGGCCGGGTCGGACGAGCGAATTCGCATGTCCTTGGTCAAGAGCCAAGCCGGCAAGCCACCAAACTCCCATTCCGCACAGATAAATGGAGACGGGCGTACAATGGCATAGAGACCTAGATCTTGTGCAATTTGAAGAAATCTCTCCAAATTTCTGGCACCTTCAAAATCAAACTCCCCTTCAACAGGTTCGTGTAAATTCCAAGCCACATAGGTCTCGACTGTATTAAAGCCAAGCGCCTTTAAGTTATAGAGAGAATGATACCAATCCTCTGCTGGAATCCTAAAATAATGAATGGCGCCGGACAAAATCTTGAACGGTTTTCCATCTAAATAGAAATCGTCCTCAATTTTAAATCTTGTCATGTTACTACCTCTGACTAATTAAGTTTGCGCTTTCATTTATTATAATATTAAATATAATCAAATCTTTTGCATTTGTCAATAGGTTTTAGAAAATTCTTTAAAATTTTTCTATTTTTTTACTTACCGTTTACCGAAATTATCAAAAAATCGCATGAAAGTCGTTTTTTTATGTATGATAATTCACAAGGCTAGAAAATGAAATTTTTTACATGTAACATAACATCTTTAGTCGATTATTTTAATTTTTTTTACCTTAATACTACTATTTTCTCAGTATTTGTGGTAGAATCAAGGTAGGAGAAAGAGAATCGAGGTGAAATTATGGCTATTCCAAAATACCAATATATTAAAGATGAATTAAAAAACAAAATCATCTCAGGTCAATTTGCGAGTGGAGATAAATTTTATACAGAAGCAGAATTGATTGCGATGTACGATGTTAGTTCGATCACCGTTGTTCGTGCTTTGAATGACCTTGCAAAAGACGGCTATATTGTCCGTCAACAAGGTAAAGGTACTTTCGTTTCACGTGCCCGCAAGCACAAACTCGTTGAGTTTTCAGATGTCGAAATCTTTGAAACAAAAGACGATAAAGTTACTGTCCTTTCTATCGAGCGCGGAAACAAGCTTGAATATTTAGAGAAACTCGGCCTACGTGGAGATCAATTCTACTATAAGATTGAACGTATTCGTCAGACAAACGATGTGACATACATCTACCACACATCTTATATTCCTGAGCAATACATCAATGCCAACTATCCAAATCTTGAATATTATAGCTCTATCTATACACGTTTCAAATTGGATTACCGCATTCACATGAGTGATGAACATTTTGAGGAAATCAACGAAATCGCCTTTCCAACACCAGAGCACGCTGCTTCTGTACTTGGAATCGATACACAATTCCCAACTGTCTTCCAAACCAAGACCACAAAACTTGAGGCCACTGGCCAAGTCCTTGCCTATAGTGAAACTTATAAGCGAGCGGACTACTACAAAATCAAATTCATCTCATGTAACCGAGGTCATTAAGAAAAAGCTTGAGCCCAGCTCAGGCTTTTTCTGTATTTAATTATAGCACGAGAAAGAAGCTATGAAAATGCTATGAAAGGTTCTTATTTAATTAGTAGCGTTTTTACTAAAAACAAGTTAAATACTTGCTTCATTTTTCCTTCTATCTTTATCTTTTATTGGCAATTTTCTCCTAAATCTTATGTTTTCCTCCATTTATTATAGTTCTTATATAAACCCACTTGACATTTTACCCCTTAGATAATAAAATAAAATTGGTTTTATGTAAACGCTATCATATATGATAATAACAAGGAGGTTTTGTCATGAAACTAGAAAAGAAACAGCGCTTCTCCATCCGTAAATACGCGGTTGGGGCGGCTTCTGTACTTATAGGATTTGCTTTTAGCGCACAAGTCGTATCTGCTGACGGGATTACTCCAGCTCCAACAGCTGAAGAAACTGTTCAAACGATTCAGGAGAGTCCACAAGCAGTCAAAGAAACTGTAGACTCCAAGGTTCCAGAAAAACTGGAAGAAAAGGCTGAAGAACCTGTAAAAGAGGAGGTCAAAGAAGACCAGGAGGCTCCTCGAACAGTTGCTCCAAAAACGGAAGAAACAACTGCACCAGCTGTAACAGAAAATGCTAGTCCTACCCCGACTACTGAGAAAGAAAGTCCTGCTCCAACTGAAGTTCCTGCAGAAAACTCTCCTTTAGAAAAGAAAAATGAAGCAGCCACACCTGCAGCAACTACTCCTAACACTGAACGAGCACCTCAGGTAAATGAAAAACTGTCTAAAAGAAAAATGATCTCAATTGATGCTGGACGCAAGTACTTCTCTCCAGACCAACTAAAAGAAATCATCGACAAAGCCAAACACTACGGCTACACGGATCTTCATTTACTAGTTGGAAACGATGGCATGCGTTTCATGTTGGACGACATGACCATCAAAGCCAATGGCAAAACCTATGCAAGTGATGATGTCAAACGTGCGCTCGAAAATGGAACAGATGCCTACTACAAGGATCCAAACGGCAACCACTTGACAGAGAGCCAGATGACGGACTTGATTAACTATGCCAAAGATAAAGGTATCGGACTAATCCCAACCGTTAATAGCCCTGGGCACATGGATGCGATTTTGCATGCCATGAAAGAACTAGGTATCCAAAAACCGAACTTCAACTACTTTGGTAAGGAATCTGCTCGTACCGTTGACCTGGATAACAAAGAAGCTGTTGAGTTTACCAAAGCCCTGATCGACAAGTATGCTGCATACTTTGCTGGAAAAACTGATATTTTCAATATCGGACTAGACGAGTACGCCAATGATGCTACAGATGCCAAAGGCTGGAGCGTTCTTCAAGCCTACAAGTGGTATCCAGAAGATGGCTTCCCAGATAAGGGTTATGACAAATTTATCGCCTACGCAAACGACCTTGCTCGAATCGTTAAATCTCACGGTCTCAAACCAATGGCCTTCAACGATGGAATCTACTACAATAGTGATACAAGCTTTGGTACTTTTGACAAAGATATCATCGTTTCTATGTGGACTGGTGGATGGGGCGGTTACGACGTCGCTTCTTCTAAACTTCTAGTTGAAAAAGGGCACCAAATTCTTAATACCAACGATGCTTGGTACTATGTTCTCGGACGAAATGCCGATGGTCAAGGTTGGTACAACCTGGACCAAGGACTCAATGGAATCAAGAGCACTCCAATCACTTCTGTACCAAAATCTGAAGGAGCAGATATTCCGTTCATCGGTGGTATGGTAGCTGCTTGGGCAGATACTCCATCAGCACGCTATTCTCCATCACGTCTCTTCAAACTCATGCGTAGCTTCGCAAATGCAAACGCTGAGTACTTTGCTGCCGACTATGAGTCTGCTGAGCAAGCCCTGAAAGAAGTCCCAACAGACCTTAACCGCTATACTGCGGAAAGTGTCGCAGCTGTCAAAGAAGCTGAAAAAGCCATTCGCTCACTTGATAGCAACCTCAGCCGTGCCCAACAAGACACCATTGACCAAGCAATCGCGAAACTCCAAGAAGCTGTCAGCAACTTGACCTTCACACCCGAAGCTCAAAAAGAAGAAGACGCGAAACGCGAAGTTGAAAAACTTGCCAAGAACAAGGTGATCTCAATTGACGCTGGACGTAAGTACTTCTCAGCTGAGCAACTCAAACGTATCATTGATAAAGCTAGTGAACTTGGGTATTCTGATGTGCATCTCCTCCTAGGAAATGATGGACTTCGCTTCCTACTTGATGATATGACCATCACTGCTAACGGAAAAACTTATGCAAGTGACGATGTCAAAAATGCCATCATTGAAGGAACAAAAGCTTACTACGATGATCCAAACGGAACCACTCTTAGCCAAGCTGAAATCACTGAATTGATCGAGTACGCAAAATCAAAAGGCCTCGGACTCATCCCAGCAATCAACAGCCCAGGTCACATGGATGCCATGCTCGTCGCTATGGAAAAACTTGGAATCAAGAATCCTCAAGCCAACTTTGACAAGGTCTCCAAAACAACCATGGACCTTGAAAACGAAGAGGCGATGAACTTTGTCAAAGCCCTCATCGGCAAGTACATGGACTTCTTTGCAGGCAAGACAAAGATCTTCAACTACGGTACAGACGAATATGCCAATGATGCCACCAACGCGCAAGGCTGGTACTACCTCAAATGGTATGGACTCTATGGCAAGTTTGCTGAATATGCCAACACTCTTGCTGCTATGGCTAAAGAAAGAGGCCTTCAACCGATGGCCTTCAATGATGGTTTCTACTACGAGGATAAGGATGATGTTGAGTTTGACAAGGATGTCATCATCTCTTACTGGTCTAAAGGATGGTGGGGCTACAACCTTGCATCTCCACAGTACCTTGCAAGTAAAGGCTATAAATTCCTTAATACCAACGGAGACTGGTACTACATTCTCGGTCAAAAACCAGAAGATGGCGGTGGCTTCCTCAAAAAAGCTCTCGAAAATACCGAGAAAACTCCATTTAATCAACTAGCATCAACTAAATACCCTGAAGTTGACCTTCCTACTATTGGTAGTATGCTTGCTATCTGGGCAGATAGACCAAGTGCTGAGTACAAGGAAGAAGAAATCTTTGAACTCATGACTGCCTTCGCAGACCATAACAAAGACTACTTCCGCGCTAACTACAATGCACTCCGTGAGGAACTTGCTCAAATCCCTGCAAACTTGGATGGATACAGCAAGGAAAGCTTGGATGCCCTAAATGCAGCGAAAGAAGCTCTCAACTACAACCTCAACCGTAACAAACAAGCCGAGTTAGACGCTCTCGTAGCCAAACTCAAGGCAGCCCGCCTAGGCCTTAAACCAGCGGCAACTCACTCAGGAAGCCTCGATGAAAATGAACTAGCTGCCAACGTTGAAACCAAACCGGAACTCATCACAAGAGCAGAAAAGATTCCATTTGAAGTTGTCAAGAGGGAAAATCCAAACCTCCCAGCTAAGCAAGAAAAGATTGTCACACCAGGTGTAGATGGCGAACGCACTCATTACATCTCTGTCCTTACTGAAAATGGTAAACAAACAGAAATGGTTCTAGATAGCCAAGTAACCAAAGAACCTGTGACCCAAGTGGTTGAAATCGGTGCCCCTATTACCCACAAAGGGGATGAAAGTGGCCTTGCTCCAGCTGCCGAAGCGAAACCAAGACTGGATATCCAAGAAGAAGAGATTCCGTTCACTACTGTGACACGTGAAAATCCACTCTTGCTCAAAGGGAAGACTCAAGTCGTTACTAAAGGCGCTAACGGTCGTCGCAGTCATTACTACTCTGTGAGCACTAGTGCTGACGGTAAGGAAGTGAAAACTCTTGTAGATAGCCTTGTGACTCAAGAAGCAGTGACCCAAGTTATTGAAGTCGGAACCCTTGTAACCCATGTAGGAGACGAACACGGTCTTGCTCCAGCCGCAGAAACAAAACCAAGACTGGATATCCAAGAGGAAGAAATTCCATTCACTACTGTGACACGTGAAAATCCTCAATTACCAAAAGGACAAACGCAAGTTGTTACTAAAGGGGCTAACGGCCACCGTACTGCCTTCTACTCTGTAAGCACTAGTGCTGATGGAAAAGAAGAAAGAACGCTTGTCAATAGCGTGGTAACACAGGAAACGGTCACTCAAGTTGTCGAAGTCGGAACTGCCGTTGAGAAAGCTGAGCAAGCTGCACCAACTACTGCCAAAGCAGATGAAAAACAACTCCCTGCAACAGGAAGTCAAGATTCTGCAGGCTTGGTCGCAGCAGGCCTCATGGCGACTCTAGCAGCCTACGGACTCACTAAGAGAAAAGAAGACTAAGATTCTTCTAAGAGAATACGAAAAAGCGAGATTGAATCTCGCTTTTTTATTTTATGATTAGTCACCAAGTCCGATACGTTCGAAGATATCATCTACTCGTTTGGTGTAGTATGCAGGGTTGAAGATTTCATCAATCTCCTCTTGAGTGAGGCGTGATGTCACTTCTGGATCTGCTTCGAGAAGCGGTTTGAAGTCTACTTGGTTATCCCAAGAGTAGGCTGTTTTTGGTTGCACCAAGTCATAGGCTTGCTCACGGGTCATACCTTTCTCGATCAAGGTCAACATAGCACGCTGGCTAAAGATAAGACCAAAAGTAGAGTTCATGTTGCGGATCATGTTTTCTGGGAAAACCGTCAAATTCTTGACAATATTTCCAAAACGGTTAAGCATGTAGTCGATCAAAATGGTCGTGTCCGGTGTGATGATACGCTCAGCTGATGAGTGAGAAATATCACGTTCGTGCCAGAGAGCGACGTTTTCATAGGCCGTCACCATATGACCACGAATAACACGCGCAAGACCTGTCATGTTCTCAGAACCGATAGGGTTGCGTTTGTGAGGCATTGCTGAAGAGCCTTTTTGACCTTTGGCAAAGAACTCTTCCACTTCGCGTTGCTCAGATTTTTGCAGACCACGGATTTCCGTTGCCATACGTTCGATTGAAGTCGCGATGCTAGCAAGAACTGCAAAGTACTCAGCGTGAAGATCACGAGGAAGGACCTGTGTAGAGATTTCTTGAGCACGGATACCAAGCTTGTCGCATACATATTGCTCAACAAATGGTGGGATGTTGGCAAAGTTCCCAACCGCACCAGAGATTTTACCAGCTTCAACACCAGCAGCCGCATGCTCGAAACGCTCGATGTTGCGCTTCATTTCGCTATACCAAGTCGCTAATTTAAGACCAAAGGTTGTCGGCTCAGCGTGTACCCCGTGGGTACGCCCCATCATGATGGTGAACTTGTGCTCTTTAGCCTTATCAGCGATGATGTTAAGGAAGTTTTCAAGGTCACGACGGATGATGTCGTTGGCCTGCTTGTAGAGGTAACCGTAGGCAGTATCCACCACGTCGGTAGAAGTCAAACCATAGTGGATCCACTTGCGCTCTTCACCAAGAGTCTCAGAAACCGCACGTGTGAAGGCAACCACATCGTGGCGCGTCTCCTGCTCAATCTCTAAAATACGATCGATGTCAAAGTCCGCCTTTTCGCGAATCAAAGCCACATCTTCCTTAGGGATTTCCCCCAACTCAGCCCATGCTTCATCAGCCAAGATTTCCACCTCAAGCCAAGCACGGTATTTATTTTCTTCACTCCAAATATTCGCCATCTCAGGGCGAGAGTAACGGTTGATCATTGTTTGTTTTTCTCCTGTTCTGCATATTTATCTTTAAGTTCTAAGATTTAAATTCGTCTAATGATAGATTCATTTACATCTTCACCCAATCTCATCACATGTTTCATTTTACGATTGTCACTTATTTACCGCCCACTCCGCCGCTTTCTCTGCATGAATCACTGTTGTATCGTAGAGTGGCAGGTCGG
Source organism: bacterium (assembly GCA_905221255.1). Classification (GTDB taxonomy): domain Bacteria; phylum Bacillota; class Bacilli; order Lactobacillales; family Streptococcaceae; genus Streptococcus. The sequence continues at coordinate 32,417 of CAJNCL010000005.1, read as the reverse complement.
TGCCGGATTGCTTGACGAGGAGACCAATCTCGGTGCAACCCAAGATAACAGCTTCAGCGCCTGCTTTTTTCAAATCATCTATAACGGCAAGATAAGTCTGCTTTGAGCTTTCTTTGATGTCCCCTAGGCAGAGCTCGTCATAAATAATCCGATTGACCTCTGTAATTCCAGCTTGGTCTGGAATCAGCACTTCTAACCCAGACTCTATTAATTTTTCCTTGTAAAAATCTTGAGTCATGGTGTACTTGGTCCCTAGGAGGCCGACTTTTTGAATACCGTCAGCCAACAAGGCCTGCGCAGTTGCCTGCGCAATATGCAAGATTGGAATCGTAATCTTTTCTTGTATCTGCGGAGCAACCTTGTGCATGGTGTTGGTACAAATAACGATGAAATCTGCACCAGCTTGCTCCAAGCGCTGAGCAATATCTGTCAAAAGTTGACCGCTTTTCTCCCAGTCTCCGACTGCTTGATAATGCTCAATCTCTGCAAAATCAACACTATAAAGTAGAATCTTAGCAGAATGCAGGCCACCCAGCTCTTTTTTGATGGTTTCGTTGATGATTTGGTAGTAAGATGTGGTACTTTCCCAACTCATACCACCAATCAGACCAATAGTTTTCATAGGCTAATTAAACTCCTCCTTGCTTATCACAACCGACGGATAGTGTGGCAAGCTACTCAGATCTGTATCCAATGGCAAATCATAGATAGCCAGATAATTATTTGGATATTGAATCTTTAATTCCTGATATTGGCTTTTACTTTTTCATGGTCGCCACTGTCAAAGAGCACTTCCACAACGGCGATTTCTTTTCCTTCCTCCACAAAAGCGTTGACAATAATTTGAATCATAAACTGGTCTACATTTAGCTTTAAAGATTATCATTTTCTGAGTCTTCATGTATAGAAAATTCAAATGAAATTCTCTCAGGATGTCTAGGCAGGCCGTAACTACTCAGATAATCCTTAACTTCCTTCACGGAACAAGAATATTCTAAGACTAGCTGATTGCCAGCTCTCTCTAAAATATGAATCCCCTCTCTATCCGCAATCTCTGGAACAATCAAATCGTCCGTATAAGTCAGTGTTACGGTCGTTATTTCATCATCTGGCAATTCATCAAATTCTTCTGCCATTTCAAAAATCAATCCCTTCCCCAAACTCTTCCACACTATCCGGCACATCACTAAACAAAGTCACATGTCCCATCTTGCGGTTGTGCTTCGCTTCTATTTTACCATACAGGTGAAGGTGGGCGCTTGGATTTTCTGTGACATATTTTTCAGCAGCCTCGACATGCTGGCCGAGGACATTGAGCATGACGGCTGGCGCATGTAATTTTATTTCTGGCAACGGTGCTCCGAGAACGCCTAAGATATGAGTATCAAACTGAGAGAAATCACAGGCTTCGATGGAGTAATGACCTGAATTGTGTGGACGTGGCGCAATTTCGTTGACGATGATGTCGTCAGCTGTCGCAAACATTTCCACACAGAGCGTTCCAGACAAGTTGAGTTGCTCAGCGATTCTCATGGCCATGGCTTTTGCTTTTTCAGCTAAACTTTCTGAAATGCGAGCTGGCACAATGGTCTTAGACAGGATATTGTTGCGGTGGATATTTTCCTGAACCGGAAAAACCGTCACGTCCTTGCCATTTCCTGATACGATGACAGAAATCTCAAGGTCAAAGTTGACGAATTCTTCTAAAACGCAGTCTGCTGAATCTGCTAGCGCACAGGCTTCTTCCAAGTCTGCTTCTGAGCGAATAACCTTTTGTCCATGCCCATCGTAACCACCAGTTGCGGTCTTGAGGACATAGTTTTTAGAAAAGTCAATATCTGCCAAATCTTGACTTGAAGTCACAACCTTGTAGGGTGCCACAGTGACTTGTGACTTGTTTGCGAGAAAGTCCTTTTCAAAGATGCGATTTTGCGAAATGCGGAGCAAATCTGTCCCTTGAGGGAGCTGACCATCCTTGATAACAGCATCCAAACCGTCAGCATCAACATTTTCAAACTCATAGGTGAGGACGTCGCACCGCTCAGACAGCTGACGGAGGGCATCCACATCGTTATAGGGAGCCACGATGATTTCCGCTACACGAGAGGCTGGGCAATCCGCCACAGGATCCAGCGCGATGACCTTGTGCCCCATGTAGATAGCAGAAATGGCCATCATCTGCCCCAGCTGACCGCCACCGATAATTCCGATTGTTTTAGACGAGCTCATTTGTAGACTCCTCTGCAATTTTTCCTTGTTCTTCTGCGAAATCTGCTAATGCTGTAGCAATAGCCTGGTCCTCTACTGAAAGGAGACGGAGGGCAAAGAGGGCCGCATTTGTCGCTCCTGCTTCACCGATAGCCATCGTCGCAACAGGCACACCACCTGGCATCTGTACGATAGAGTAGAGTGAGTCCACGCCACTAAGAGCACGCGATTTGACAGGTACACCGATGACAGGAAGGGTTGTTTTGGCTGCGACCATTCCTGGCAAATGGGCTGCGCCACCTGCACCTGCGATAATGACCTTGATACCGCGACTACGAGCTTCCTCCGCATGTCTGAACATGAGGTCTGGAGTACGGTGGGCAGAGACAACTTTCTTTTCGTAAGCTACACCGAAGCGGTCTAGAACTTCTGCTGTTTTTTGCATGGTTGCCCAGTCGGATTTTGAGCCCATGATGATGGAAATTACTGGTTTCATTTTTTCTCCTTTGTCTTCCTTTCAACAATCACCTTAGGTTGTGAGGGACGGCAGCGGCTACCAAAGGTGTCTCATGCCTAAATCGGAAGCCCAAGGTCTTCCGATTTCCCTGAACGATTGGCTTATAAGCCAATCGTTCTTTCACAACGGCGGTGATTGTTATTTTATTGCTCGCTAATGCTCGCAAGTTATGCAACCATTATCGTATTTGGCGACTTCGTCGCGTTATTCATATATCGTTACTTAATTGCCTTGCTTCCGATATCAGTTCGGTAGAAGAGGCCTTCTGTTTTTTGTTGGGAGAGTTCTTGGTAGATGGTTTCTTGGGCTTCTTTCACGGTGTCTGTTGTGGTGACGAGCATATAGACACGTCCGCCGTTGGATAGCAGTGCTCTGCTATTTTCCGCGAACTTAACTCCTGCATAGTAGGTGATGATGTCGTCTTCGGTTTTGGCTGGCAACTTGACACCTTTTTCATAGTCTAGCGGGTAGCCGTTCGAAGCGACAGCCACACCCAGAGTCACACCCTTGTCCGTCCACGTGATAGCTGGCTCTTTGCCATCCAAAATGTCCGTGATATTTTGCGCAAAGTCAGATGTCAAACGAGGCAGGATAATCTGAGTTTCGGGATCACCAAAACGAGCGTTGAACTCGATAACTTTCGGTCCGTCTGCTGTCAAGATAAGACCTGCGTAAAGGACACCTAGATAAGGTCGACCTTCTTTAATCATCCCTTCTAGAACTGGCTTGACAATGGTGTCAACCGCTGTGGCAACCACGCTCTCTGGCAAGTGAGGAACTGGCGCATAGGCACCCATACCACCCGTGTTAGGCCCCTTGTCACCATCGTAAGCACGTTTGTGATCCTGAGCCGTTGGCATGATGTAGAACTTGTCCCCATTGACAAAGGCAAAGAGGGAGAACTCTTCTCCGTCAAGGAATTCCTCGATGACCACACGCGCACCTGAATCACCGAATTTATTGTCTAAGAGCATCTCATGAGCGGCTTCTACTGCTTGCTCGACTGTCTCGGCAACGACGACACCTTTCCCGAGCGCCAATCCATCCGCCTTGACTACGATTGGGGCACCTTTTTCTTCGATATAGGCCTTGGCCTCCTCGAAATCTGAAAATGTACCATAGGCTGCTGTCGGAACTCCGTATTTGACCATGATTTCCTTGGCAAAATCCTTGGACCACTCCAGCTCCGCTGCAGCCCTAGTCGGACCAAAAGCCTTGAGCCCAGCTTGGTTAAAATCATCCACAATCCCAGCTGCAAGGGCATCATCTGGACCGATAAAGGTCCAAGCAATATCGTTGGCCTTTGCAAACTCAATTAACTTAGAATGTTCGGAAATAGAGATGTTTACCAATTCCAAACCATCCAGAGTCATCCCGTCATTTCCAGTAGCTACAAAGACATTTTCAACGTCTTTTGATTCAAGCAACTTCTTAGCAATCGCATGTTCACGACCACCCGAACCGACAACTAACAGCTTCATCTCTCAACCTCTTTTGCGAATTATTTACTAACATTATATCACAAACGTTCGTTTTAATCTTGTTTCACTTAGTATTTTAAGCCAAAAAAGGAAAGAAACTGTTTTCTTCCCTTTCGTTTTTTAATGTCTAAAATGCCTCACGCCTGTGAAGACCATGGTCAAGCCATATTTATCCGCAGCTTCGATGGATTCTTGGTCACGTACTGATCCACCCGGCTGGATGATGGCCTTGATTCCTGCTTTAGCGATTTCTTCCACGTTATCCGCGAATGGGAAGAAGGCATCCGAAGAAAGCACAGCGCCATCAAGGCGGTCTTTAGCTTGGTCAATAGCGATACGGACTGAGGCCACACGGTTGGTTTGACCTGGGCCAACGCCAAGTGTCATGTGGTCATTCGTCACGATGATTCCGTTTGATTTCACATACTTGATGGCTTTCCAAGCGAACTCAAGAGCAGTCGCTTCTGTCTCGGTTGGCTGGCGCTTGGTCACCACTTGCCAGTCAGCTGGGCTTTCCTTGACCACGTCTTGGTTTTGTACGAGGAGTCCACCTACCACGCCTGTGTATTCTGCTTCCACTTCGCTTGCCTCTTGAGCGTCAAATGGCAAGGCAAGTATACGCAAGTTTTTCTTTTTGTTGGTCAAAATGGCTAGCGCTTCATCCGTATAGCTTGGTGCGATGATGATTTCAAGGAAAACTCCGTGCATCTTCCCAGCTGTCGCAGCATCTACTTCACGGTTTAGAACGACAATACCACCAAAGATAGACACTGGGTCAGACTCATAAGCATAGTCCCAAGCAGTCTCAATGTCATCAGCCTGACCAATACCGCACGGGTTCATGTGTTTCAAAGCCACAACGGTTGGAAGGTCTTTGAAATCACGGATGATACGGATAGCCGCATCCGCATCACGAATGTTATTGAAGGACAATTCCTTACCGTTGAGCTGTTTGGCTGAAGCAATCGAATAGTCAGTCGGCAAAGCTTTTTGGTAGAAGTCCGCATCCTGCTGAGGATTTTCCCCATAGCGCATAGCTTGTTTGAGGTCATAGGTCAAAGTGAGTTTTTCAGGTTTGCTTTCACCCACTTGTGCCGTGAAGTATTCTGCAATCAAGGCATCATAAGCCGCTGTGTGACGGAATACTTTCGCTGCCAATCGTTGGCGAGTTTCATAACTTGTTTCGCCGTTTGCTGCCAATTCGTCAAGCACAACAGCATAGTCAGAAGGATCTACCACAACTGTTACGCTGGCGTGATTCTTCGCTGCCGAACGAAGCATTGATGGACCACCGATATCGATGTTTTCAACGGCATCCGCATAAGTCACGTCTGGTTTGAGAATGGTTTCCTTGAATGGATAAAGGTTGACCACTACAAGGTCAATCAATTCGATATGATTATCCTTAGCCGCTTCCAAGTGGCTATCCAAGTCACGACGAGCGAGAAGCCCACCGTGGATATTTGGATGAAGGGTCTTGACACGACCGTCCATCATTTCTGGGAAGCCAGTCACATCATCGATGGCAATGGTCTCCACCCCAGCATGGTCCAGGGCAACCTTGGTTCCACCTGTCGAGATAATCTCCCAACCAAGTTTTTTGAGTTCTTGGGCAAATTCAACAATGCCCGCTTTGTCTGAGACGCTGATTAAGGCGCGTTTAGTCATTTTTGTTCCTTTCATTTTCAAGCTCTCTACCTACGCATTTTTCGATTCATAAAGTATAGGAAGACGATTACCAAGACTCCCAAAATTACTGTCAGTAAAAATCTCCCCCAATAGGGAATCTCTGGGAAGAAAAAATTTACCAGTAAACGTAGAATGATTGCCAAGATAATCAAGGCAAGTGTTTCCAACCATTTTTTCATTTAATTTTCCAACAATTCTCTAATAACTTCCGGATACAACTTGTACTCTGCCTCATGAATCCGAGCTTCAAAGCTTTCGATGGTATCATCAGCTAGTCGTGGTACGCGTACTTGTTTAATAACCTTGCCTGTATCCACACCCGAGTCCACCCAGTGAATGGTCACACCGCTCTCAGCAACCCCAGCATTCCAAGCGTCCTCAATCCCATGAGCTCCTGGAAATTCTGGAAGGTAGGCAGGATGAATGTTGATAATTCGACCTTCATAAGCTGCTAATAAAGTTGGCCCAACGATTTTCATGTAGCCTGCTAGACAAACCAAGTCAATCTGGTGTTCTTCCAAGAGTTCGACAAGTGCTGCTTCGTAGTCTACCTTGTTCTCAAACTCCTTGAGTTCAAAAACATAAGACAGGACTCCGAGCTTTTCTGCCCGCTCGAGCACATAGGCGTCACGATGGTCTGAAAAAACAAACTCCACCGGAAACTCTTCAGCAATCACCTGAAAATTTGAGCCATTACCAGAGGCAAAAACCGCTATATTTTTCATTTGATGATGACACTTTCGTTTTCTTTCTTGACGATGCGACCAATTTCATAGACTGGTTCATCCAACAATTCCTTGACACGACCTACATTTTCAGGACTAACTGCCAACATGAGTCCCACACCCATATTGAAGATTTCAAACATTTCTTCATGCTTGATTTCACCGTATTTTTCAAGGGCTTTGAAAATCGGAAGCACTGGAACCTTGTCTTCTTCAATTTCCGCAGCTAGGTCAGCCGCAAACATACGAGGGACATTCTCGATAAAGCCACCACCTGTGATGTGGGCAATACCGTTGACCAACTCTTCCTTGATGAGTGGCAAGACAGCCTTGACATAGATACGAGTCGGCTCAAGAAGGACTTCCTTGAGTTTCTTGCCTTCCAATTCTGGCAAGACTTCCTCACCTGTGTAGTCGGCAAAAACACGACGAACGAGTGAGTAACCATTGGAGTGAATCCCACTTGAAGCAAGTCCGAGAAGAACATCACCTTCAGCTACTTTTGAACCGTCTATGATTTGAGATTTTTCAGCCACACCGACCGCAAAACCAGCCAAGTCATAGTCATCTTCACCATACATACCAGGCATTTCAGCAGTTTCTCCACCGATGAGGGCAGCACCTGCCTGCACACAACCTTCTGCCACACCAGCAACCACTTGTTCTAGTTTAGCTGGTTCATTCTTCCCTGTTGCCACATAGTCAAGGAAGTAAAGAGGCTCCGCACCTGCAGCGATGATATCATTGACACACATGGCTACACAGTCCTGCCCAATCGTGTCATGCTTGTCGTACTTGATAGCCAGCATGAGCTTGGTTCCGACACCGTCAGTCCCTGAGATCAAGACAGGCTCTTTTGCCCCTGTCTTTGAAAGGTCAAACATGCCACCAAAGCCACCAAGAGCTCCCATGACACCTGCACGCTCCGTACGAGCCACATGCTTTTTGATCCGCTCAACAACTTCATAACCCGCTTCAACATCTACACCAGATTGCGCATAAGCATTTTTATTTGTCATCTTCTCTTCCTTTCCTTTCATGGAGAGTCTTTATCCGTCTATTTGTAAAAACTGGTCTTTTCATCCAAACTTCTACGATAGTCTTCTTCATAGTCATAAAGAGGTGTTGGATAATCGCCGTCAAAGTAAGCGACACAGAGACCACCATTCGGCGCATCTGTTTCAATCCCGATAGAATCAATCAAGCCATCAATCGAAAGATAGGTCAGGCTATCCGCACCAATGATTTGACGAGTTTCTTCGACTGTATGATTGGCCGCAATCAACTCCTGACGCGTCTGGATATCAATCCCGTAGAAACATGGATAAGCCAGCGCTGGACTACCAATGGCAACGTGAACCTCAGACGCACCTGCTTCTTTCAAAAGCTGAACGATACGGCGAGAGGTTGTCCCACGAACAATGGAATCATCAATCATGACCACACGTTTGCCTTTGACAACGCCCGAAACAGCAGACAGTTTCATCCGCACCCCTTGCTCCCGCAATTCTTGAGTCGGTTGGATAAAGGTGCGTTGCGTGTATTGGTTTTTGATGAGACCCATTTCATTTGGCAGACCAGATTCTTCTGCAAATCCCATAGCTGCGCTGAGTGAGGAATTTGGCACACCGACCACAATATCCGCTTCGTGCTTGAACTCACGCGCTAATTGAGCCCCCATACGTTTGCGAGCTGTATGGACATTAACACCATGGATATTAGAGTCAGGGCGAGCAAAATAGATATACTCCATAGAGCAAATCGCCAACTGTGTATCATCTGTATAGCTATCATACTGGATGCCCTTATCATCAATGATCACAATCTCTCCAGGCTTCAAATCTCGAATCCACTCAGCACCAATAACTTCAAAAGCACAGGTTTCGGAGGAAACCACTACCGCTCCGTTGGCCATTTTCCCAATAGAAAGTGGACGGAAACCATTAGGATCAAGAGCTGCAATCAACTTGTCCTCAAACAGCAGGATATAAGCAAATCCACCTTTGACAAGGCTAAGCGCCTCTTTGATTTTGCCCATCAAGTTGGGATTGTGACTCCGACGAATGAGGTGAGCCAAGATTTCCGAGTCCGAAGTTGAACTGAAAATAGCTCCTCTTTGTTCCAATTCTTGCTTGAGCGATTCGGCATTGGTCAAGTTTCCGTTGTGAGCAAGTCCAAACTGCATATCATGAAAGCGAAAGAGGAAGGGCTGGATGTTGTCAACAGAAGCTTCGCCAGCAGTCGCATAACGCACATGCCCAATCGCGCTCGTTCCTGTCAATTTATCCAAATTAGCTGGATTTCTGAACACTTCTGATAAAAGCCCCATGTCACGATGACGCTTCAATTGCCCCTGATTATTGGAGAGGATTCCTGCCCCTTCCTGACCACGGTGCTGAAGACTGTGGAGCCCAAAATAGGTCAATTTAGCAGCATCTGGATGTCCCCAGATACCGAAAACACCACATTCTTCATTAAGAGATTTTACTTCGTATGTCATTTTTTATACCTTTTATTTCCCTGTGAAATAACACACAGCCGACGCGAACAGGTGCTGGTCTTTATTTCCTGGGATGTTTTGGAAGAGACCGTCTTCATAACGTTCTGAGTGGCCCATCTTACCGATAATTTGGCCGTTCTTGCTAGTAATTCCTTCGATAGCATTTACCGAACCATTCGGATTGTACTTAGAATCCATACTTGGTTTGCCGTCAAAATCAACGTATTGGCTAAAGATTTGACCATTGGCACGGAGCTCTGCAAATTCCTCAGCCGTCACGACAAATTTCCCTTCACCGTGCGATACTGGAATGGCATGGATATCGCCCACTTGTACTCCAGCCAACCATGGTGAGTTGGTATTGGCAATCCGCGTTTCCACCATCTTGGCCACGTGCTGGTTGGCATCATTGTAGAAGAGGGTTGGACTCGTGCTGCTGGCATCTTCAAAGTTTCCATATGGAAGAAGACCTGATTTGACCAAGGCCTGGAATCCATTACAGATACCGATAATCAAGCCACCACGAGCAATAAAGCTATCAATCGCTACACGCACTTTTTCATTGAGCAAGATGTTGACGATAAACTTAGCTGATCCATCTGGTTCGTCCGCAGCTGAGAAACCACCCGCGAAGAAAAGGATATTAGCCTTGCCGATATTGTCAACCATAGTTTCAACTGACTTGACAATAGCCTCTTCATTCAAGGTCACAAATGGCACCAAGTTGACCTCTGCACCTTCTTTTTCAAAGGCCTTAGCTGAATCATATTCTGAGTTGGTTCCTGGGAAGACTGGGATGTAAACGATAGGTTTTTCAATAGTTTCCTTGGCTTTGATGACTGCGTCAGAAGCGACAGCTGGCACTTCTTCCAATTCTTTAGATTGGGCAAATTCTGTTGGGTAAACTTCTTCCAGTTTTCCTTGGAAAGCACTGTCAAGTTTGTGTCCATCTAGCTTCACACCGTTGACAAGGAGTGTAAAGTTTGCTTTCGTTTGACCGATTTTCTTCACTCCAGCGATTTCTTGAGGAGATGTAAAGACAAATCCGCCCAATTGAGCTGTCAAGGCTGTTTCAAGTTCAGGCAAGGTCACCTCTGCACCGATATGGTTCCCAAAGGTAGCAAGAGCCAAGCTTTCAAGGACACCGCCATATTTAACAGCTGATGCAGATGTTACTTTGTGATCAGCTTGGATGGCTTCCAATTGAGCAAAATTAGACTTAATCAAGTCAAAATCAATCTCTGCAGCAAGAGCTTGACCTGGGATGTAGTAGATATTTTCACCAGCAGTCTTGAACTCAGGAGAGAGCACCTTACGGCTATCTGCCGTCGTCACCCCAAAGGCAACCAAGGTTGGTGGTACGGTCAATTCTTCAAAGGTACCAGACATAGAATCCTTACCACCGATAGATGGCAAACCAAGCCGGATTTGTGCTTCGATAGAACCTAGAAGAGCCGCTACCGGCTGACCAAAACGTTCGGCCTGCTTGTCCATCCGCTCGAAGTATTCTTGATAAGAGAAACGAGCCTTAGACCAGTTGGCACCAGCAGCCACCAAACGAGCAGTCGCTTCGATAACCGCATAAGCAGCACCATGGTATGGAGACCATTCTGCCACATAAGGGTTAAAGCCTTGGGCCATGACTGACGCAGTGTGAGTTACACCGTGCTGAACTGGCAATTTCTGCACAGATGCCTCAGTTGGTGTGAGTTGGTAGCGACCACCAAGTGGGTGATTGACTGTAGAACGACCGACCGAACAGTCAAAGATGGTTTGCAATCCTTTTTGACTCGCATGGTTGAGATCAGATAGAACCGCAAGGGTATCAGCTTCAAGTGTGTCAGCAGATGTTTGACGTTCTTCTGGAAGTTCGACATCCTTGTCCACAACCTTGGCATCAACGACTACGCGCACACCGTTTGTATCAAGGAAGCGACGTTCCAAGTCGACGATGGTTTCACCATTCCAGTGCATGACAAGATTTGGTTTTTCAGTCACTGTTGCCACAACAACCGCGTCAATATTTTCTTTATTACATTCTGCAACGAAGGCATCTACGTCTTCAGGACGCACCACAACTGCCATCCGTTCTTGTGATTCAGAGATAGCAATTTCTGTACCATTCAAGCCTTGGTATTTAAGAGGAACCTTGTTGAGGTCGATTTCAAGACCATCTGCCAATTCACCGATGGCCACACAGACACCACCTGCTCCAAAGTCGTTGGATTTCTTAATGAGACGAGTGACATCGCCATTACGGAAAAGGCGCTGAATCTTGCGTTCTTCGATGGCATTCCCTTTTTGAACCTCAGCACCGGCAGTCTCTACAGACTCAACTGTTTGAACCTTAGAAGATCCCGTTGCACCACCGACACCATCACGTCCAGTCTTACCACCGAGCAAGATAATCACATCGCCGGCTTCCGGTTTTTCACGGACTACATTTTCCTTAGGAGCAGCACCAACAACGGCACCTAGCTCCATGCGTTTAGCTACAAAGCCTGGGTGGAAGTACTCACGAACGTAAGTCGTCGCCAGACCAATTTGGTTACCATACGAAGAATAACCATGAGCCGCTGTCTTCGAAATGACTTGTTGTGGCAATTTACCAGCGCGAGTTTCTGAAATCGGCGCTGTAATATCACCAGCACCTGAGATACGCATAGCTTGGTAAACGTAGGAACGGCCTGACAACGGGTCACGAATGGCTCCACCGATACAAGTAGCCGCTCCACCAAATGGCTCAATCTCAGTTGGGTGGTTGTGGGTTTCGTTTTTAAACATGAGGAGCCAAGGTTCCTTGACACCATCAACGTCCACTTCGATTTCAACCGAGCAGGCATTGATTTCGTCTGACACTTCCATGTCGTCCAAACGCCCATTAGCACGCTCATAACGACCAAAAATAGTCGCCATATCCATCAAGGTTTGTGGCTTTTCAGACCGACCTAGTTCATCACGCATGGCAATATACTTGTCATAAGTCGCCTGCAATTGTTTTTGGAATTTAGAAGCTGAAAAATCAATGTTTTTCAACTCAGTCTCAAAAGTCGTGTGACGGCAGTGGTCAGACCAATAAGTGTCCAAAACCTTGAGCTCAGTCTCAGTCGGCACGCGCCCGATTGACTTGAAATAGTCTTGGATAAAGAGCAAATCATCCACTTCCATGGCCATCCCTTGCTCGGCCTTGTAGCGCGCAAAGTCTTCTGCTGTATAGCTTTCAAAGAAAGTCAATTTCGGAATGGTCTTGTCTGACTCTGAAAATTCCTGCTTGGCAATCCCTGTTGTGATATCCTTGAAACGTGAATCCACTGGATTGAGCAGGTAGTTCTTGACCGCTTTCAACTCAGTCGCATCAATATCCTTATTGACCAAGTAAAGCTGGGCTGTGTTGACTGTTACATCACTTGAACTTCCCAGTAAAAGCAAGGCTTCCTGTGAAGAAGCTGCACGCTGGTCAAACTGCCCTGGCAGGCTTTCAATGGCAAAGAAAGCATAGTTGGCAAGATCCGCTTGCACGGCCGCTTCGTCCAAGACATGATCCGTCACCTGCTCAGAGAAGATGTGCTTCTCTGCAGGTGCAAACAAGTCCTCTGCCAAATCAAAGACATCATAAACCTGCACAATGCGAATACTTTTCAAAGTTGAAAGTCCTAGGTTATGCTGGAGTTCTCTAACCAAACTCTCTGACTTGACCTGAAAAGCAGCCTTTTTTTCAACAAAAATACGTTTATCCATCAATTCTTATTCCTTTATTTCAGCTCTTGCAATATTCCCAAACGACCTTGAAGGTGCTATTTTAAACCTTGCAATTTCTCCCAAACAATCTCGTAAACATCTGTCAATTCACCTAGACCTCTACGGAGTGAAAAGGTCTGGGGGACCTTTTCAGCCTGAGTCCTTACATCTGAAAGACGAAGGTTTTCCGTTAATAACAGCTTATTTCAAACCCTGCAATTTCTCCCAGACAATCTCGTAAACGTCTGTTAATTCTCCGAGACCTCTACGGAAAACATCCTTGTCCATGTGGTTGCCATCCGCATCCCACAAACGGCAGTTATCTGGTGAAAACTCGTCTGCCAAGATAATCTTGCCATCCTTATCAAAACCGAACTCTAGCTTAAAATCAATCAATTTAAGTCCAATCTCAGCAAACCAAGCTTTCAAGAGCTTATTGATACGACGGGTTTCTTCCTTCAAGTAAGCAATCTGCTGGTCATCCGCAATTTTAAGGAATTTCACATGCTCGTCATTGATAAAGGGATCATCCAAATCATCATTTTTATAGTAAAATTCGACAATCGGAGTCTCAAATGCGATACCTTCTTCTACGCCAAAACGTTTTGAAAAGGAACCAGCTGTGTAGTTGCGGAGCACAACTTCCAAAGGAATAATCTCAACCTTTTTATTGAGTTGTTCCGTGTCCGAAAGTTTCTCCACAAAGTGAGTCGCTACACCAGCCGCATTTAATTTCTCAAAAATAAAAGATGAAATCTGATTATTTAACACTCCCTTGCCCGCAATCTGCTCCTTCTTGACACCGTTGAATGCAGTTGCCTGGTCCTTGTAAGTTGAAATAATGAGATTTTCATCCTCAGTTGTATAGATATCCTTGGCTTTTCCCGAATAGATCAGTTTTTTTGACATTTTAAAGTTCGCCTTTCGTATTACTTGAGCACATTCTACCACAAAATAAACAAAAATTCAAGATTTTTACGAACTATTAACAAAATGGCACTTGTTGCGTAAAGAAAAAACTGCAAAACACCTTTGTCTTACAGTTTTTCAATCAGTTATCTCTTAAAAAACGATCATTATTCTCTGTTCAAAAATTGATCCCAATAATAGCGCAAATAGCTTTTCTTCCCTGTGATTAGCGTCAAACGACCTTCTGAACCATAGCGAAGTCTTTCTGCCTGTTCAGGAGTCAGACTGGTCTCCGCCTCTATCTTAAAGAAATTGCCCTTTTCAGTCTTGGTAGCTGTCGCGTCAATATTCGTAATCGCAGAAACCAGAACGAGCTCTTTATTGGCATCTTTGCTTGTAGTGAAACGAACAGAATCACCGACCTTGAGCCTTGCAACATCTTTTGAACTGAGATAGGCTGTGAGTTTGGTTTTTCCTTCTTTTTCCAAGGATGGATAGAGTTGGGCTAGCAAGGTCCCCTCTGCAACCATTGTAGAATCACTGGTTTCAGGATTAAGGTGAAGCACCCCATCCTTACTTGCTGTAATTTTCCCCTTATCGAGGAGACCTCCTTGGACTTTCTGCCCCGACTCTGCCTCCAAAATTTTCTGATCCAAAAGGGTTAATTCCTGACCAACTTTGACTAGGTGCTGAGACTTGAGGGATTCCAGTTGACTATCCAGTCCCGTTGCATAGGCTTGTTGAGCTCCAGAACCCGCATACTGCACACGATAGGTAGCTAAACTAGACTCTAGCTGGGCAATTTGTGCATCCACCTGTGCAATAACTTGTGATTTAACTTGCGGATCTTCTTCACCTTGGTTTTTATAGGTCTGATAAAATGAGTAGGCTGCATTTTGACTATCTAGTTGATCTCCCTTTTCAATCGCTGACTTAGCTGTTTTGTAGTCTCGGATTTTATCCTCTGTTTGGCTGATAAGATTGCCAATCTCGGCCTGGCTCTGACTTGCTGCCGCATTTTGAGAAGAGATGCTGGCATTTTGCTGAGAAACATTACTCCTAAGACTACTAGCTTGGCTGAGATAATCTCGAAACATCTCCTGATAACCAAACTTATCCGCCTCTGGAAATTGATCACTCCCCTCTTTCAAACTGGATTGCAAATACCCCAACTGCTTTTTTTGATCCTTTAACATCTCCAATTGACTGGCATATGCTTCAGCTTGAACAGCTTCCGCCCCTTGCTGGTACTCAACGAGTAGTTCCCCCTGCTTGACCAACTTGTTCTCTTCCAGATAATTTGCCACAATCCGTTGATTGCTAGTCGACTGGATGTTGGCAATGATCCGACTAGGTTCGACAGTCGCTCTGGTAGACAAACTAATCTCTTTCTCTGCAAAAACTGCAAATCCTAGTAAAAACACGAACAGAAGTGACATAGGTAAAATCACCCGACTGGAAAAATTATGGTAACGACGATTATAAAACTCCGCACTTTCTAAAAATTCTGGTTTCATCCTCTCCTCTTTCTAGCTATTCACCAAATGAGCGTAAAAGCCATCCTGTGCAAGCAAGCCTGCATGGGTGCCCTCTTCGACAATCTTGCCCTGATCCAAAACAACAACCTTTTCTGTCCGCTCAGCGATGGTCAAGCGGTGGGCGATGAAAATCAAGGTCTTATCTAAAGCCATGAGATTATCCACGATCCGCTTCTCTGTCAAAATATCCAGACTGCTGGTCGCCTCGTCCAAGATCAAAACAGGCGCATCTGTCAAGAGAGCACGCGCCAAAGCGATTCGTTGTCGTTGCCCCCCAGAAATACCTGCCCCATCCGAAGTCAATTCTGTCTGATAATTCAGTGGCATGCGCTCGATATCCTCCCGAATCTCTGCCAATTCAACTGCCCGTAAGATATCCTCCTGAGTCGTCCCCTCCTTGGCTCCAAGGAGCAGATTCTCCAAAATCGTTCCGTTAAAGACATAGGGCTGTTGAGGCAGATAGTTGATGTACTGGCGCAAGGCCTTTTTGTCAATCTGATTGAGATTGACACCACCCAGACTAATCTCTCCCTGACTAGGGTCGTAGAAATTAACCATCATCTTGGCTAAGGTGGTCTTACCCGAACCTGAAATCCCCACAAAAGCCATCTTAGACCCTTGCGGAATGGTCAAATTGATATCCGACAAGACGTCACGACCATAGCCATACTTGTAGTGAACCTGTTTAAAGGTCATATCCCCTTTCATCATGCTCAAATCTTCTACCGTTTTCTTCTCCTCAAACTCCGAAGCTACTAGATAAACCTCATTTAAGCGATTATTGGCAACCTGCGCTGTCTGAAGTTTGGTTTGTAGGTTAATGATATTTTCCAAAGGATTGGTAAAGTAAACAAGCAGGGTGTTATAAGTAATCAGCTGACCCAAACTCATTTTCCCATCCATGACAAGAATAGCTCCCAGCCAGAGAACGGCAACATTGAGCAGGAGCTGGGCAACTTTTTTCAGAGCCTTTTGCTGGCTTTCTGCCCGACTATAGGTAAAAGATTTTTTTAGATAAGCCACAAATTCCTTATCAATCTTTTGATAGCGCGAACTTTCACTGGTCAACGACTTAATGGTCTCAATACCGTTGATGTCCTCGATGATAGAAGAAGACAGAACCGCATTAGCTTCCATGGTATCCCGATTCATCTTTTCAAACGGCTTCATAAAGGCAAAGATAATCGCTGTATAAATGGGAAGTGCAAGCAGACTAATGAAAAAGAGCGTGATGTTCTGTGAAAATAGCACGAGCGAGATAATCAAAATCGTCGACACATCTAGGAAAATCGAAAGAATGGTCGACGCCAGCGCATCGATGATACTATTGGCATCTGTAAAACGAGACACGATTTCTCCTGTCCTGCGTGTCGCGAAAAAGGACATCGGTAGGTGAAAAACATGCTTGATGTAGGACAAAATCACATCAATTGACAGACGTTGCCCCAGAACAAGTAAAAGATATTCCTGCGCATAGGACAAAATCTGCTGGAGGATATAGACAATGACTAGTCCTATTGAGATAATGCCCAAGGTCGAACGCATCTGGTCTGGTACGTAACTGTCAATGATAGACTGAAGATAGTAGGAGCCCACAATATTAATCAAGGTCACCAAGAGTGTCGCTAGGACGATATTGGTAATTAAGCCACGCTGTTTGAGTAAGATTGGCAAGAAGGATAGGAGCCCCTGTTTCTTCTCCTTATGAGGTTTATAGTCCGGAGATGGTGCCATAAAAATACTAACCCCTGTCCATTCTTGCGCAAATCGCTCACGGGAAATCTTGGTCAGCTTAACACTGGGATCTGGATCAGCGATATGGATTGCCTTCTTATCCTGACCTGTCACCACATAATAGTGGAACAATTTCCCTTCCTTGAGCACATGAGCCACAAACGGAAAGGTCAAATCTGGCAGGTCAAAGAGCGTCATATCCGCCTTGATAGCCCGCGTTTCAAAACCAATCTCCTCTGCCACCTTTACAAGACCCAAAGCCGTCGTCCCATCCATGGTCGTCTTGGCTAACTCTCGTAGATGAGCCAAGGAGTAATAACTACCGTAGTAACCAAAGACCATAGCCAAGGAAGCCACGCCACAATCCATCTGATCCACCTGGGGACGATAGTGCCTTTTCCCAAATTTCATATCCATCTCCTTTTTTCTAATAATCTCTTAAAAACTTTGTAAGATTATTTTAACCAAACAAGGAAGGAATAGGGGAATTATTTCTGAAAAAACAATATCCTCACCTGAACAGCACTTTTACCAAAGAAAATAGGCAGAACAAGAGTCCTGCCTAGAATATTCAATTACACAGATTTCTTGCCTTTCCCACTTCTTTTGTGAATGGCGTATAAAACGATAAACGCAAACGCAGGTGGCACCAGATAACTACTTTCACTCATTGTTAGCTGAAATCCAAGAGTTGCTAGAATCGTAAAGATGAAAATATTCATTAAAAATAGTAAAATAATATAGTAGAAAATATTTTACAATCCTAATCATTCTATTCTCCTTTTCTTTCTCCTTGGCCCCGATACAGTAAAATAAATACCACTAAAAACAAGGAAATCGTAGGTAGATCAAAATATTCAAACCATGTAGGTAGATGTATCTTGTTTATATCGGCCACGATTCTAATAATTAGATAAGCCATCGAGCTAAATAATACAGTGGCCTCTAGCCAAGCTTTTCCTAATAATTGAACAACTTTCATCTCAAACTCCGATCTGATGGTTCATCAATTTCCAACCGTACTTTCTTTTGTTTTGTACTTGTATCCTACATAAAACAGACCAAGCAGAATTGGATAGGTCTCTGGATAAAACAGGGTATTGATCGGATTTTTCATAATCATATACGTTGCGATATAAAGAATAATCGATACGACAAAATACCCCTCAGCAAATCCTAATAAGATTTTTTTCATAGCAGACTCCTATTTACATGCACAAAATCCTTTTCATTCAGATTGATCTTTTATAGTTTTGATTATTATTCGTCAAATCCTTACAAAAAATACCAAAATAGCTCGAAGCAAGCAAACCAACTACAGTCCATTGCCAATCAAAAGATACTAGCGAACCTGTACGAATTAGATGAAGCGTAAGATTAAGACCTATTCCTAACAAAGGAAGTATAGTGGCTAGCTTAGGTAACAATGTATTGAGATTTAGGTTACGATTCATAGTTAATTTCCTTCTATATTTAGATTAACGTCTACTTCCTAGATAACGCCCATACATATAAGCAGCTACTCCTAATACACCCCAAGCTATTGCTGTGGAAGTAGTGACAATGAAGCCTCCTTCAGTAAGAGCCAAATCTTCTTCTGTCATGATATCAAATTTTTTATCCATTTCTTTCATTTTTCTCTCTCCTTTTTAAATAATACTGGCTAATCCAATAGCTACTCCAACCAAAATCCCTACTATTCCTAAATTAGTTCTTATTTCATTGATAATAACTAAAAGATGACTATTCAATAGCAGTTGCCATACACTAAAAATAGTTCTCTTTAAACCTTGTCTTTAGCTAAATCCAAGTAACTCATCATCAAAATTAGGATCGGAACAACTAATTCTGTTTGGAAATATTTTTCAACATTAAAGGTGATTACATTTAAATCTCCCAATATGCAAAGCACTCCAAAAATAATTAGAACTGCTCCCATTACATTTTTTAGATTTTTCATACAAACACACTTTTTATTCCTTTATAGCAGACATTACTTCTTAATTCTATTATCCTTTATCTCATACTGAAACCCTACATAAAACAATCCTAACAGAACAGGATAGGTTTCTGGATAAAACAGAGTATTGATCGGATTTTTCATAATCAAATACGTTGCGATATAAAGAATAATCGATACGACAAAATACCCCTCAGCAAATCCTAATAAGATTTTTTTCATAGCAGACTCCTATTTACCTGATAAGAGTGCTCGAGTTGTTAAAATAGCTCCACCTGTATATACAAAACCTTTTACAAAACCAACTGCCACAGGGATAAGAAGGGGAAAGGCTCCCCCTTGAATTTCCTGCAAGTCCGTATCAGTCATTGTTTCAAATTTTAAAATAGATTTTTCCATATCATCTCCTCCTTCTATTACCATCTACCCGTCACATAATTATAACCTGCAATTCCTGCTGCAGTAATTCCACCAGCAATTTTAGCTGCTGTCACAGGATTAGCAATCACCCAGGCTACAATCGTCCATGCTCCCCCATCCACATCCATCAACTCTTCTTCAGTAAGAGCTACAAAGTTTTGTTCCATTTTGTCAAAGTTTGTCATCTTTTTCTCCTTTATTTTTATTTTTTTAGTTTACGGTTTCTAGGCTTTAAACCATTTTAAAAACCAGATTGGAAAAATAACTGAAATCATTTTTTCTCTCCTTCCTTTTCTTCTCACTTATCTATTCGAGAAGCAATTTAAAATGAACAGGTAAATTCCATTTATTTTAAATACCATTTGATCAACCATGGCAATAAGATTGGTAAATACATCGCGTAATCTCCTTCCCTTTTATTCTTACCTATCTATTCGAAAAACAATTCGAAAACGAACAATTCATTCATTTTTATTTTAAAAACCACTTAATGAACCACGGATAAAAACCGGTCACGTACATAAACGTTCCTCCTTTTTTCTTTCTCATCTCTTTATTCGCAATCTCTACTAAAAATTTTAACGTTTTTCTTTCTTCTGCAAACAAAAAAACAACATGACTTGCATGTTGCTTTTGGCTATATTTTACCTTTAATGGTTTCGATTACATCTGTTACACTTTGAAGATGGTCAATTTCCTCATCGCTGATTTCGATTCCAAATTCATCTTCTAGCGTCAAGACGAACTCCATCAAGTCCACTGAGTCTGCATCAAGATCATCCTTCAAACTCAAGGCTTCTGTTACGACAAAGTTTTCTCCCTGTCTCTCTTGGATAATGGTTACAATACGGTCAAAAATTTCTTTTTCTGTCATCTTTTTTATTCTCCTGAAAATTCACGCGCAGTCTGAGCAACTACGTCTGTTTCTAGCATGGTACGAATCTGACGAATCGTACTGTACACAGCATTGGCATCACTTGAGCCATGAGTTTTTACAACTGGCGCCTTGACACCAAACAAAACTGCCCCTCCAACATCTGAATAGTTGAGCTGTGTCTTCAACCCCTTAAGACTATCCTTGAGAAGTAGAGCACCTAGCTTCCCTCGAAGGCCACCACCCGTAATAGCATTTTTAAGTAAGCCCATGATTCCCAAAGCTGTACCTTCAATGGATTTGAGAACAGCGTTTCCCGTGAAACCATCTGTTACGACAACATCCGCAACGCCATTCATCAGATCACGCGCTTCCACGTTTCCGACAAAGTTCAAACTTTGATCAGCTACTAGCAAGTCGTATGTTTCCTTACGAAGCGGATCTCCCTTGCTGCTTTCTGTTCCATTGTTGAGCAAACCAACACGTGGTTTCGAAATCCCACGAACATTTTTCGCATAGAAGGAACCTAGGACAGCGTATTGATGGAGGTGCTGGGCTGTGTTTTCTGCATTGGCACCGAGATCCAGCATATCAAACCCTTTTCCATCAATGGTCGGCAAGGTCGACATGAGTCCTGGACGATCGATGTTCTTGATACGACCCACGATGAAGAATCCTGCAGCCAACAAGGCACCTGTGTTCCCAGCTGAGAGGACAGCGTCTGCTTCTCCCTCCTTGACTGCCTTGGCTGCTAATACCATGCTGGCATTTTTCTTCTTACGGATAGCTTTTGTCGGCTCATCGTCTGAGTTAATTTTCTCATCCGTATGGATGATGCTAACGCGCTCTGTCGCTGTTAGATATTGCTTGATTTTGCTTTCATCTCCGTAGAGTTGAACCTCAATATCCGAAAAGTCAGCCAGGGCTTGATTGACACCCTCAACGATGGCTTGAGGTGCGTAATCGCCCCCCATAGCATCTACTGCGATTTTTTTCATTTGTTTTCCTCTTTTAGTAATTGTCCCCAGTCTGCCAGGGAATCAATGAATTTCTTTGATTTTAGGTGAATCCCAACGTACTCTTCGTAGAGTTGATCCATAAACTTGCGCAAGTCTTGCTTGATTTCAGGCTTGAGTGAAATGGTCTCCAAGGTCTCAAAATCAATAGCCTGAAATTGATTGAGCAGATAAGGGATGTTGGGATTCAGGTGGCAACGTTTCTCGTCCTCATGGTAATGGTCTGGACAGAGGCAGGCTCCATATTTGAAAGAAAAGTCAAAGGCCTGACCTACCCGATGGCAAAAGACACACTCATTAAAGTTGAGGCTGATTCCAAATCGGGTCAAGATTTGAATTTCAAAAATATTGGTTAAAACCTGATAATCCAAGCCTGCTTCCATCAACTCCAGAGTCTTCCTCAAGAAAGCAAACAAGGGAGCATCCTGCTGATTATCCTGCAAACTAGCATCAGCCAGAGCCGCAACATAAGTCGCATAGGCCATGACAAAGAGATCACTATTAATCTTGGGAAAGGTCATCACCTCATGGTAGTCCTCGATGTAGCTAAGACCGTCATCATTGATTCGCAAGAGAAATCGTGCCAACACCAAGGGCTGAATAACCGGAGCTAGTTTAGATTGACCAGCGTGTTTGACGAAAAACATGCGCTTGCCAGCCTGCTCGGTAAAAATTTTGACTAGCTTATCATCCTCCCGAAAGTTACGATTGTAGAGTACGAGACCTTGACTCGTGATAGACTGGATCATGCTTCTCTCATGTACTCCTCAAGTCGTTTCATGGCCTCTCTGATTGTTTCCATGCTGGCCGCATAAGAGAGGCGAACATAGCCTTCTCCGTAACGCCCAAAGGCAGCACCAGGGATAAAAGCAACAGCCTTCTTCTGGGCAAAATCCTTCAGAAAAGCAAAGGAGTCTTGATTGTAACCTTCTGGAATCTTAGCAAAGATATAGAAGGCACCGTCTGGTTTGATAATCTCAAAACCAAGAGCAGTCATCTTCTCAATAATATAATCCCGACGCTGGATGTATTCCTTCTTCATAGGCTCTGCATCGTTTTTACCAGCGGTCAAGGCTTCTACTGCAGCATGTTGGGCCATGGTATTTGCGGCAGTGACCAAGTACTGGTGACTCTTGATGAGTTGAGCTGTGAAGTTTGCTGGTGCTAAGATAAAGCCTAAACGCCAACCAGTCATGGCATGAGATTTCGATAAGCCATTGATGATAATAGCTTGATCTCTCAGCATAGTTCCCAATGATACATGATTTTCCCCTGTATAGGTCAATTCTGAGTAAACCTCATCACAGACCACAAAAATCTCGTATTTACGTAAAACAGCAGCCAAGGCTTCCAGCTGCTCCCGACTATAGGTAATTCCTGTCGGATTGGCTGGATAGTTGAGAATAACCGCTTTGAGCTTGTCCCCCTGCTCCAAAATTGCCTTCTCCAACATTTCAGGAGTCAAGACAAAACCATTTTCAGTTGTATCAATCTCGACAATCTCTGCCCCAACTAGATTGACAATCGGCTCATATCCTGGATAAGCAGGAGCTGGCAAAAGAACCCTGTCTCCTTCTTCTAAGATAGCTGTCAAAGTAGCAGATAAGGCCTCTGTTGCTCCGATAGTAACCAAGATTTCATTTTCAGGATTGTAGGTCAACTGGTATTTTTCTTTTACAAAATCACTAGCTGCCTGACGCAAGGTCAGTAAACCGCTCATCCCTGTATAGTAGGACTGGTTCTGGTCAATGGCTCGCTTGGCTGCCTCCTTGACATGATCTGGCGTTGTAAAGTCAGGCTCTCCCAAGGTCAAACGCAGAACTCCAGGGATCTCTGAAATGGCCTGATCAAACTGACGAATCAAGGACACTTGAATCTTATCTAATTGTTTATTAAAGCGCTTGGTTAAGTCCATAGATACCCCCTTACTTGCAGAACACAGTACTATTATACTACAAAAGCTCCCTGACCGCAAAATTACATTTTGAGTTAATCCTTTCTGTTTTCTATTTTACTTTTCTGATGGATAAGCTTATAATAAAAAGTGCTTATTTTCGGAGGTTTATATGTCATTTTTATCAAAAAATGGAGCAGGAATCTTGATCTGCCTTCTCATTTCTTTCATATCCTGGTACCTAGGGGGTTTCTTTCCTGTCGTCGGAGCACCTGTCTTTGCTATCTTTATAGGGATGCTCCTTCACCCTTTTCTATCAGCCTACAAACAACTAGATGCAGGTTTGACCTTTAGTTCAAAAAAATTGCTTCAATATGCCGTTATTTTGCTCGGTTTTGGTCTCAACATCTCACAAGTCTTCGCAGTTGGGCAATCTTCGCTCCCTGTCATCCTATCAACGATTTCGATTTCCTTAATCGTCGCCTACCTCTTCCAGCATTTCTTTGCGCTAGACACAAAACTAGCTACCTTGATTGGAGTGGGATCTTCTATCTGTGGTGGTTCTGCCATTGCTGCGACAGCACCCGTTATCCATGCCAAGGAAAAAGAAGTGGCCCAAGCCATTTCCGTTATCTTTTTCTTCAATGTCTTAGCGGCGCTTATCTTTCCAACTCTAGGAACTTGGCTTCACCTATCCAACGAAGGCTTTGCCCTCTTTGCAGGAACCGCAGTCAACGATACTTCTTCTGTAACGGCCACAGCCAGCTCCTGGGACAGCCTCTATCAGACCAATACCCTTGAGTCTGCAACTATTGTTAAACTCACACGCACCCTTGCCATTATTCCTATCACGCTCTTTCTCTCCTACTGGCAAAGTCGCCAACAAAAAAATAGCCAGGGTTTCCAACTAAAAAAAGTCTTCCCACTTTTTATCCTTTACTTTATCTTGGCTTCTCTCTTAACAACTCTCCTTACCTCTCTCGGTGTGTCCGGTAGTATCTTTACCCCTCTTAAGCAACTCTCCAAATTCCTTATCGTCATGGCCATGAGCGCCATCGGTCTCAAAACCAATCTCATTGGATTGATCAAATCCAGCGGCAAGTCCATTCTTCTTGGAGGCCTTTGCTGGATTGCCATCATCCTTACTAGTCTAGGCATGCAGGCATTGATTGGTATTTTCTAAGACAAAAGGTAGCCCATGGCTACCTTTTTATTGCTCAAGAATTAAGCGAGTATGTTCTCTCTTAATACAGCGATTCATCACGATGTCATCGCATCCTCCAGCACGTAAGATTTCTTCCGCTTCTAGATTTTCAAGTCCTAATTGCGCCCAGAAAATCTTGGCATCAGCCTTGAGAAAATCACGCGCCACATCTGGCAGAAACTCGCTACGTCGGTAAACATTGACAATATCGACAGGAAAAGGAATCTCAGCTAGGCTTGCATAGGCCTTTTCTCCCAAGATTTCGCCACCTGCAGCCTTGGGATTGACTGGAATGATTTTATAGCCCCGAGCCTGCATTTCCTTAGTCACTCGATTGCTAGTTGTTTCTTCACGATCGGACAAGCCTACTACTGCTAACGTTTTACTGGTTGCAAGATACTGACGTACCACACCATCACTTGGATTGATAAATTCTTGGCTCATAGAAATCCTCCTTTTCCATCAGTATAGCATATTTTGAAAAGGCTTGCAGATTTTGACTACAAAAAATCTCCTAGCAAGAAAAGAAACCTGCTAGGAGAACAATCTATTTCAAGTGAAAGTTTAGATTTTTTTCTCGATACTAAATAATGGAGAAAGAGGACGTTTTTCGTGGATACGTACAATGGCATCTCCTAAGAGATGAGCAATCGAAATTTGTTCAATCTTATCAATCAAACGCTCTTCTGGTAGGTAGATAGTATCCAAAACAACCAATTTCTTAATAGCTGATTTTTGGATATTGTCCATAGCTGGCCCCGAAAGAACTGGGTGCGTACAGCTTGCGTAAACTTCAACAGCACCTGCTTCAGCAAGAGCATCCGCTGCATGACAAATAGTTCCAGCTGTATCGATCATATCATCAATCAAGATACAAGTCTTGCCTTCGACCTTACCGATGATGTTCATCACTTCACTGGTATTCATCTTGTCTACACTACGGCGTTTGTCAATAATTGCAATCGGAGTTTTCAAAAACTCTGCCAATTTACGAGCACGAGTCACCCCACCATGGTCTGGGCTGACAACAACATAGTCTTGCCCAACCATTCCACGACGTTCAAAGTAGTCCGCAATCAATGGAGCACCCATCAAGTGATCCACAGGAATATCAAAGAATCCCTGAATCTGCGCAGCGTGCAAATCAATCGTCAACAAACGATCCACACCAGCCACTTCTAGCATATTTGCCACAAGTTTTGCAGTGATTGGCTCACGCGCTCTCGCTTTTCTATCCTGACGTGCATAGCCATAGTAGGGCATAACAACATTGACAGATTCTGCACTAGCCCGCTTCAAAGCGTCCACCATAATCAAAATTTCAAGTAAATTATCATTTACAGGTGAACTAGTTGATTGTAGAATAAAGACGTGTTTTCCACGGATTGATTCTTCGATGTTGACCTGAATCTCCCCATCTGAAAATTGGCGAACAGTCGATTTCCCCAACTCTATCCCAATCTCTTGCGCTACACGCTCTGCCAATTCTCTATTTGAAGAAAGGGCAAACAGCTTTAAATCAGAAAAAGACATGATTTCCTCCGGTATTTATGTATCACTTGTTTTTCACACAACATTTTCCATCTACCATTGTAGCGCTTTTTCCTTTATTTTTCAATCAAAAATAAAACAAGAGCAAACATTTATACCCTTGTTTTATACTATTTTATATTAGCTATATTAAAACTAAAAATCCTACATTTTAACAATCGATTTTATGCTAGGATGAGATTTTTTCGAGACAAAGTTAGTATACCTCTCTCATACTTCCTGTATCCACATCATAGACAGCACCTGAAATAACCACATCATCAGGAATCAGTGGAGATTCTCGAAGCAATTGCATATCCTCTCTCACGCTCTCTTCAACATCCTGAAATGGTAAAAAGTCTTGACCAGACACATCAACTCCGAGCTCGAGTTTCAAATGTTCATGAAAACTTTCATTTTCAAAGGTTTGAGCTCCACAGTCGGTATGGTGAAGCACCACGATTTCTCTTGTCCCCATTTGTTGCTGGGAAATCACCAGTGAACGAATCATGTCCTCAGTTACTCGACCACCCGCATTCCGCAAGATATGAGCATCCCCAAGGGCCAAACCTAGAGCTTGCGCAACGTGTAGACGTGAGTCCATACAGGTCACGATAGCTACTCTGGTTTTGGGTTTAAGTGGCAGATTTAACTGCCCATGTAGGGCAACATAAGCCTGATTGGCTTGCATAAACTGTTCAAAATACGACACGATTCCCTCCTCAAAAATTTGACAATCAAATATTTCTCCTATCTTATCATTTTTAAGAAGATTTGTCACAGATTATGCAAAGACCTTTTTCAAAACTTCCTGAATAGTCGTCACACCAATGACTTCAATTTCCTTGGGTGGAGTGATTCCTGTCAAGGAATTTTTGGGTACATAAATCTTGGTAAAGCCCAGTTTTGCCGCTTCATTGATACGTTGTTCGATACGATTCACGCGCCGAATTTCTCCGGTCAAGCCCAGTTCACCCACAAAACATTCCTGAGGATTGGTAGGCTTGTCCTTGTAAC
The DNA here is from genome assembly GCA_905221255.1 of bacterium. Lineage (GTDB taxonomy): Bacteria > Bacillota > Bacilli > Lactobacillales > Streptococcaceae > Streptococcus. The sequence goes on along the minus strand of CAJNCL010000005.1, from coordinate 5,463 downwards.
TAGAGGCAATAGCCACTGCAACGGCTAAGTCAATGGCAGGCTCATCCAATTTCACACCACCAGCAGATTTGAGATAGGCATCCTGATTTTGCAAGAGAAGCCCTACTCGTTTTTCCAAAACAGCCATAATCAGACTCGCACGATTGAAATCAAGACCTGTCGTTGTGCGCTTAGCATTTCCAAACATGGTCGGTGTTACCAAAGCCTGAACCTCCGCCAAAATCGGACGAGTCCCTTCCATGGTCACAACGATTGACGAGCCAGTAGCCCCATCCAAACGCTCCTCTAGGAAAACTTGACTCGGATTGAGCACCTCAACCAATCCGCCCGACTGCATCTCAAAGATGCCAATCTCATTAGTGGAACCAAAACGGTTTTTGACTGCTCTCAAGATACGAAAGGTATGGTGACGTTCCCCTTCAAAGTAAAGCACTGTATCTACCATATGCTCCAGCATACGCGGACCAGCCAAGGTCCCTTCCTTGGTCACATGCCCTACGATAAAAATGGCAATGTTATTGGTCTTGGCCAGCTGCATGAGCTCAGCTGTCACCTCTCGCACCTGAGACACAGACCCCTGTACCCCTGAAATTTCAGGAGACATGATAGTCTGGATAGAGTCGATGATGAGAAAGTCTGGTTGGATGCGCTCTACCTCAGCTCGAACACTCTGCATATTGGTCTCTGCATAGAGATAAAACTCGCTATCAATATCTCCCAAGCGCTCTGCTCGTAGCTTGATTTGCTGGGCAGACTCCTCCCCACTGACGTAGAGAACTGTACCCACTTGAGACAGCTGCGTTGAAACTTGTAGGAGAAGGGTTGATTTCCCGATTCCTGGATCCCCACCGATAAGAACGAGACTCCCCGGTACCACACCTCCACCAAGCACACGGTTGAATTCCTCCATCTCTGTCTTGGTTCGATTGACATTGATAGAAGTCACCTCAGCCAGTTTCATAGGCTTGGTTTTTTCACCTGTCAAGGACACTCGTGCATTCTTGACCTCGGCAACCTCAACCTCTTCTACAAAAGAAGACCAAGACCCACAGTTAGGACAACGTCCCAGATATTTAGGGGAATTATACCCACAATTTTGACATACAAATGTCGCTTTTTTCTTTGCGATGATAAACCTCTTTCTAAATCTCTACCTCACACTCAATTACTTGGCAAAAATCAATCTTCTCGTCTGGTACAAATTGGCGCATGAGCATTCGATGAGCTACCACTAGCACTGTCTGGTAGTCTCGGTACTTTATCATAGTTTCCAAAAAACGCGCCTTCATCTCTTCAGCTGTCTCATACTGAATAGGACTATTAGGAAGCAACTCCCCCTTGTTTTCTAAAAACAGAGTACGTGCTTTTTCAAAGTTCTCTATACCTGTTTCATAGACCTGCCATTCATGCAATAAGGGTTCTACTCTCAAAGGAAGGCCAGTAGCACGAACCACATAAGATGCAGTTTCTAAAGCCCTAGTTACTGCAGAAGACACCAGTATATCAGCTGAGCCAAGCAAAGGATTTCGGCAAAGTTCTTTAGCTTGCAGTCTTCCTTCCTCAGATAAGGGAGCGAGGTCCATCCCAAAACCTGTATAAGAACGGTTTTCTAGTTCACGATAATCCGGCTCTCCATGACGTACAAATATAATTTTCATCTTAGTGACCAGTCGAACCAAATCCACCTGTCCGAACACCGTCTGCCTCGTCTCCATCCGCAATTAAGAAAGGCGCAAAGACAGCCTGAACCACACGTTCCCCAACTTCAAGAACCACTTCCTGGTCCGTAATATTTTTCATCTGAGCAAAGATATGTCCCTCATTCCCAGGATTGCCATAATAATCCCCATCAATAACCCCAACTGAGTTAATTAAAACCAAGCCCTTTTTACGAGGGTTTGAAGAGCGATCATAAAGGTAGAGGACCTCAGTTGGTTGCATATAAGCCTTAACCCCTGTCGGAACTAAGACAATCTCTCCTGGCGCGATTACCGTACGCACGGCAACCTTTAAGTCATAGCCAGCCGCATGAGCTGTCTCACGCTTGGGCAATAAATTTTCATCTGTAAAACTCGAAACCAATTCAAAACCACGAATTTTCATATTTTTCTCTTTTCTATTATCATTTATTCTAGGCTATTTTATCTTATTTATTCGAAAAAAGCACGAAAAAAGAGCACACAATTCACATCGCTTAGGGCTGCTGGATTCCTCCCCTGACCCGCTTCACGCAGAACTGTTGCTCCACTATTCATTATACCACATTCCCCTCTGTTTTTAAAGAGAAATTATTTTTTCCGTCGATTTCGGAAAAAGTCCTGCATAATCGCTGCACAGTCATCTTCCAAAATTCCCGTTTCTACCTCTACACGATGATTGAGACGCTCATCTGTCAAAATATCGTACAGACTTCCAGCTGCACCAAATTTCTGGTTTTTAGCCCCGTAAACTACGTTTGGAATACGGGCAAGCCCAATCGCCCCACTACACATGACACAAGGTTCAATGGTCACAAAAAGCGTACAATCGAGCAGGCGCCAACTCTCTTCACTCACATTCGCATTCTCTATAGCCATGATTTCTGCATGCATAATCGCCCGTTGCAACTCCTCGCGCGCATTATGCCCCCTACCAATGATTTCTCCATCCTTGACAATCACACAACCAATTGGAATTTCATCGTGTTCTAAGGCAATCTCAGCCTCTCTCAAAGCCTCTCTCATAAAGGCTTCTTTTTCTTCAACTGTATAATTCAACGTTCTTCTCTTTTCCTACTTGTCGATTTTATTATTATATCATGATTCTCAACACAAAAAAAGCCACCGAATGCGGTGACTTAATAGGGAGATTATTATGAAAAAGAAAAGTTTAGGATATTTGTTACAACAAGTTAGGAGGTCTTCTTGTAACTGTCTATAGTATACCCAACCTGTCTTAAACTAATCTTAAAAATCTCCTATGACCAAACACTTTCTAAAATATTGGTTTGTTCACGACCAGGACCTACTGAGAATGTCGAAATGCGAACACCAACCAATTCGCTTACACGACGAACATAGTTGCGTGCGTTCTCAGGAAGATCTTCCAAATTACGGACTCCAGTGATGTCTTCTGACCAACCTGGCAATTCCTCGTAGATAGGCTTGCAGCGTTTCAACTGCTCAAGACTAGCAGGATAGTAATCGATACGTTGTCCATCAAGATCATAGGCCACACAAATTTTCACTGTATCCAAACCACTCAAAACATCAATAGAGTTCAATGAAAGATTGGTAATCCCAGATACACGGCGACTATGGCGCATCACAACTGAATCAAACCAACCCACACGACGTGGACGACCAGTTGTTGTTCCATATTCATGACCTACTTCGCGAATTCGATCTCCCACTTCATCAAATAATTCAGTTGGGAAAGGTCCATCTCCTACACGACTTGTGTAGGCTTTACATACACCTACAACCTTGTCAATCTTACTTGGACCAACACCAGACCCAATTGTCACACCACCAGCGACAGGGTTTGAAGAAGTAACAAATGGATAAGTCCCTTGGTCAATGTCCAACATGACACCTTGCGCACCTTCAAACAGTACACGTTTGCCATTATCAAGCGCATCATTCAAGATAACAGATGTATCTGTCACGTATTGCTTGATTTGTTGGCCATACTCATAGTACTCTTCAAAAATATCATCAATTGAAATAGGAGTACTGTCATACAATTTTTCAAACAGACGATTCTTTTCCGCAAGATTGCGTTCCAAGCGTTCACGGAAAATATCCTTATCCAAAAGATCCGCAATACGAATCCCAACACGAGCAGCTTTATCCATATAGGCTGGGCCAATACCCTTGATAGTAGTCCCGATTTTATTGTCGCCCTTAGCTTCTTCTTGCAAACGGTCTAATTCAATGTGATATGGCAAAATGACATGCGCACGGTCCGAAATGCGCAAATTATCTGTTGTCACACCTTCTTCATGAAGATAAGTCAACTCTTTTACCAGAGATTTAGGATTTACAACCATCCCATTCCCGATGACAGAGATCTTTTCAGGGAAGAAAATACCTGACGGAATCAAGTGCAACTTAAATTTCTTGCCATCAATCATAATTGTGTGGCCAGCATTGTCACCACCTTGATACCGAGCAATCACTTCTGCATTAGCTGAAAGAAAATCTGTAATTTTCCCTTTACCTTCATCACCCCACTGGGTACCTACAACAACAACTGAAGTCATAATAAAATTCGTCTGAGCTACTAGGAGCTCGTCCTTTCTCATATACATGGCAGGAATTTCACCTGCAATTATATCTTACAATTTATTATAAGAAAAAAACACTTTTTTATCAAGAAGAAACACTAGAAAAGATTTGGAATTTCTGTAAATTATAAAAATCAAAACCTTATATTTTAAATAAAATCCTTAAATTCACAAATTAAATACTCATTATCGTTCGTGAAAAATGATATATATGACCCTTACTAGTTTAGGACGGCACCTTCTTGAAGGAATTTATCAAGATACAAGCGATATGCCGTCTGAAAATGATATAAATTAAAGTCTTTAACGCTTGTAATTCTAAATCTTATCAAGTAATAAAGTAAAAAACGAAGATGAAGTGATTCCCACTCAGCACGACTCTGCCCTAAAGAAGCATATTCTTGTTCAACTAATTTTAAAAAAACAAATGCTCGATCATAAAAATTTTGAAGCATATAAAAAATCCCTTTCTTATTATTAACACTAGTCTAACAAAAATAAGGACTAAAAAAGCTTCAAATCCTATAAAAGTAGAATTTGAAGCCAAACGAACTAAAAATAAAATATAAATACATTTATAGATGTAAAAATTAAGTTTTGAATTTTGAGAAATTTACTTCATTTATAAAATCATAACCATACTTCTAACAGATAATCTGCACTAGGGATATAAGCCCAAATTATCAGACAAAGCCTAAAGACGATGACTTTTAGTCAATACTTAGAGCTAAACTTAATTTGATACTTACAGCGCCACTTTGTTTTTGATAACTATGAGCCTTTTGTACCATGGTTTCTCCTTTTACTCTACAATTAGCTTGAAGATATTTATTTTATAGCCTCAGGATTTTTTTGATATAACAAAAACACGCACTCGCATAACGGGTAGTTATTTATCTCACTCCTTTAAGTGTGAGACGGACTAATAGTCACATAAGAAAAAAGAACACCACCAGGTGTTCTTTTTATCTGACTCCGCCAGTAGGACTCGAACCTACGACATCATGATTAACAGTCATGCGCTACTACCAACTGAGCTATGGCGGATAAAAGCTAAGCGACTTCCATATCTCACAGGGGGCAACCCCCAACTACTTCCGGCGTTCTAGGGCTTAACTACTGTGTTCGGCATGGGTACAGGTGTATCTCCTAGGCTATCGTCACTTAACTCTGAGTAATACCTACTCAAAATTGAA